>NZ_JBEYFS010000050.1:0-59084 GCF_040634475.1 Streptomyces sp. NPDC007095 | reverse complement strand
CCCGGAAACTTTCCGGGCGACGCCGCAAGGAGATCGTCGCGGTGCTGCTGTTCAGCGGCGGCCCCATCTTCGAGAGTTCCATACCGCTGTCGGTGGGCGACGATCTGTTCGTCGGCGCAGCGTCGGCGCAGCCGCAATGCCATCCACGGCGCGGTGCGCCGATACAACTCCTCGAACGCCGCGCGGTCACCCCTGGCCACCAGCCGGACGAGACGCTCCTCGTCCAGCGTGCGCGGTGCCTTCCTGACTGATCTCACACCGGCTAGACGCCCGAGCCGGGCCCCAGGTTTTCCCCCCAACGTGATCCCCGCCACATGTGGGCAAACCCGTGGGATCCGCTCAACTGATGTTTTGCCGTCAGGCAGCGGTGGCTTGGCTGGTCTGGAGGGTCTCGCTGAACAGGGCGGGGTGGCTTGAGCCGCGGTGGCTTCGGATATCCGAGCGCGCCGGAACGCGGTGATCATGCCTTCGATGGAGATGACCCATCGGGAGCACCGAATACTCTGAAACACCCCCATGGAACAGTCAGGGCTCGTGAGCTACGACTTTCAAGCGCGTGGAATCGCACGACTGCCCGATGTCCACCTCTGCCGCCCCGGCGGGCTCGCCGTGCCGGACCGGGAAGGGCAAGGTGGCCATCTCCAGTACTACACCGCCCGCTTCCGCCTCGTGCCCCAACTCGCCAAGGGGCTCAACCTGCCGACTCCCGCTGCGCAAGCCCGGCTCCGCCTGGGCCGAGCTGCCTCCGGCCGAGGAACGCCGGCGCCGAACCCGTCGGGCCCGCCCGCCTGGCGTACGCCCGTGCATCCGCCGCCCGGCAGTCCTTCGACTCCCGATTCGTCTCGCTCGGCCTCGCCGGGGAACTGTGCGCCTGCGGTGTGCGCGCCACGCTCGTCGTCCACGAGCACAAGCGGCTCGGCCCCGGCATCGAACTGGCCACCCTGGCCGAGGAACTGAAGGCGAGCGACGTCTGCAGCGTGAGGACGGCCGGGTGCTGCAACCGCGGCCCCAGGCTCGTTCCAGCGAGGGGTGGATCTGGGTGAGCAGGCCGTGGAGCCGGTTGGCGACCCTGGTTGCCTCACCGGCCAGGTCGTCGTCGAACCCGGCGATCGTCTCCAGCTCGGCGATGGTCTTGTCCTCGCCGTCGATGGCCCGCAGCGGAGGCCCTCGATGAGGCGTGGGCGGTATTGCATCCGTTTCAGCCGCGTCTTCACCAGCGCGGTGAGCTGGTCGATGCTGTGTTTGGTGAGGTTGGCCAGGGACCGCTTCAGGTGCGATCACACGCCCTCGAAGGGGTTGAGCTCAGGTGCGTAGGGCGGCAGCTGATAGAGGGTCAGCCATAATCGGGCGGCGAGGGCGCGGGTGCGGCTTGGCCCGCACGATGGAGATGTAACGCCTGATACATTTCCTAATGTGCCGAACATGGAACAAGGGAGCCGCTGGATCATCCTCGTGATCAAGCTGGCCGCCGAACCGTCGCGGCACCGGGTGGCGGTCTGGCGTGAGCTGCGCAAGATTGGTGCGCTCTCGCTGGGCCAGGGGGTGTGGGCCGTACCGGACGTACCGGTCTTCACCGAGGGCACTGCGCGGGCCATCGCGCTGACCGAAGCGGCCGGAGGCCAGGCCGTGACCCTGAACGCCTCCGGGCGCGGCCCTGAGGACGCCGCCCGGTTCCAGGCACTGTTCACCGCCGCCCGGTCTGCCGACTGGACGGAGTTCCTGGCCGACTGCGGCAAGTTCGACGAGGAACTGGCGAAGGAGATCCGCATCGCCAAGTTCACCCTGGCCGAGTTGGAAGAGGAGGAGCAGTCGCTGGAGCGGCTGCGGCGTTGGCACCGCGATCTGACCGCCCGCGATGTGTTCGGTGCGCCGGAAACGGCCGAGGCAGCGAAGCGGCTCAAGGAATGTGCCGCCGCCTGCGAGGACTACGCGCAACGCGTCTTCGCGGCCCTGCACGAGCCCCCGGGGGAGACCACATGAGCCGGGCAGCCACAACGCAGGCGGCCCTCGCCCGGCAGATGCGGCCCCTGTACGCGGCCGGGTTCACCACTGCCTTCGGGGCCCACGGCATCGCGGCCAACCTCGGGAGCTTCTCCGACGACGCAGTCACCTCGCTGATGGTGCTGGGTGGCCTGCTCGCCCTGTACGACGGGGCCGAGGTCCTGCTCAAGCCCGTCTTCGGCACCCTCGCCGACCGCATCGGCGCCCGTCCGGTGCTGCTGGGCGGGCTTGTCGCGTTCGCGGTCTCCTCCGCCGTGTACGCGGTGGCGGACAGCCCCGGCTGGCTGTGGGCGGCTCGTCTCGGCCAGGGCGCCGCAGCCTCTGCCTTCTCTCCGTCCGCCTCCGCACTGGTCGCCCGGCTCAGCCCGGCCACCAAGCACGGCCGGGCCTTCGGCTCCTACGGCTTCTACAAGTCCGTCGGCTACACCCTCGGCCCGCTGCTCGGTGGGGTGCTGGTGTGGGCCGGAGGTCTACGGCTGCTGTTCACGGCGCTGGCGTCGCTCGGCACGGCGGTCGCCGGATGGGCCGCGCTCGCGGTCCCGGTCGTACCTCCGCTGCCGAAGGTCCGGCAGACGGTCCTCGACCTGGCCCGGCGGCTGACCCACCCCGCCTTCCTCCGTCCGACCGCGGCGCTGGCCGCAGCGACCGCCGCCCTCTCGGTCGGCGTGGGCTTCCTGCCCGTCTCCGGCAGGGCGGCCGGGCTGGGTACCGTCGCCACCGGCGCCGCCGTGTCGGTGCTCGCAGCCTGTGCGGCTCTGGTCCAGCCCCGGGCCGGTCGAGCCCTGGACGCCGGGCGCCTCACCGCACGCGGCGGCATCACAGCAGGTCTGCTGCTCACCGCCGCC
Organism: Streptomyces sp. NPDC007095; assembly: GCF_040634475.1. NCBI lineage: Bacteria > Bacillati > Actinomycetota > Actinomycetes > Kitasatosporales > Streptomycetaceae > Streptomyces > Streptomyces sp. NPDC007095. The sequence continues at coordinate 56,238 of NZ_JBEYFS010000050.1, read as the reverse complement.
GGCCTGGGGTGCGCGATGCTGCCGGGCCTGCCCGGGGTGCTGTCCGGCGCGGCTCTGATCGGTGCCGGAACCGGACTGATCACCCCCCTGGGCTTCGCCGCCCTGGCCGCCTCCACCCCGGCCGAACGGCTCGGCCAGACCATGGGTGCTGCCGAACTGGGCCGTGAACTCGGCGATGCGGGCGGCCCGTTGCTGGTCGCGGCCGTCGCCACGCTCACCACCCTCACCTCCGGCTACGCGACACTCGCCGTACTGCTTGCGATCGGGCCGGCCTGGGTCCTCATACGCAGAGTCTCAGGAGCTCGCTGACCGCTCCTGCCCACGTGGACACGGGCCCACTGGGACGGTGTGGGCTTCAGCTCGGCCGGGTCTGTGCCATGCGGTGAGCCTTGACATCGAACAGTGCGAGGGCGGGTTCCGCGCCGACTCCACGGAAGAGCCGGGGCGCTGCCATTCCCTCCGGTGCCGCGCGCACGGCGTCGACTGCGGCGCGGTCCCGCCACAGCGTCTGAATGCGCCAGTGTCCGTCCTCTCCGCCCAGTAGCTCGGTGCGGATCAGTCCATCGGGCAGGGTACGAGCGACGAGCTCACGGTAGGCGGCGACAAGGTCGGCTTCACGCTCGGGTATGACGATGGCGCTGACCTCGGTCAATACCTGTCCGGCCATGATCCTCATCTCCTTCTCCGTCCACGCTACGCGGCACGCCCCGGGGACACGCACGTGAAACCAGGCGTGATCGCGGCCCCATGGGGAGGATGCCGGGGTTCGGATTCCACGCCACGAATGATCATCTTCCAGTCCTGCGGACGGGTTTCGCCCGATCCGGGGGTTTGCCACCCGGCCCGGCATGATCGCCCCGGGCCGCGGCGAGACTGCCGCTCGTGACCGCACCCGCACACGTCCACCATTTCCTTCTCCCGCCGGCGAGATCCTCGACCGGCTCCGCCGGCGGGAGGAGGAAATGGAAGAACAGCTGACAGCCGTGCGCGAGCGCCTGGCCGCCGTCGAGCGTTGGCGATGCCTGCTCGATGCTTCCGCGGCCCGAGCCGTGCTCGCCACCGGTGATGGCGTCCCCGCCGAAAACGCGGAGGACGCGCCTCGGACGTGTTTGTCTGTTCGCTGATCGCCGCTGTTTTGTTGCCGGCCGAGATTCTGACTTCAGGGGCGCCCGGATTGCGGAGCAGGCCGGCAGGAGGGAGCCTGGATTCGGTGCCCTCAGCAGGCGGCTGCCGACGTACAGTGCGTGCCGGGCAGGTCCAGGGAGGTGTGTTCGTGGTGTCAGGAGAGAGCCCCCAGCCATTCGACTTGAACTCGCTTCAGGAATTCCTGACGACGCTTCAGGACGTGAAGCCACCGTTCATTCCGGAGGGTGCTTCGGCGATGACCCTCCTCGCCGAGTGGCCTCCCGGTCACCCCGGGCTTCCGCCGCATCGCCACTCGGGGCCGGCTTTCGGGTACGTGATCGACGGCGCCGTCCGGTTCGAAATCGAGGGTGAGCCGGAGCGCGTGGTCAGGACGGGTGAGACGTTCTGGGAGCCGGGCGGCGACGTGATCCACTATCAGGACGGCAACGCCCAGTCGGACGCACCGACCAAGTTCGTCGTGACCATGCTGTGTGAGCCCGGTCAGCCGATGCTCACGTTGGTTGGCGAGGAGGAGCTCAAGAAACGGGCTCACCAGCGCGCTCCGCGTCCCGGAGCCGCCTGACCCGCGAGTTCGAGACGGCCAAGCGGCCGACCGCGGTTACGGCCACGACAGGTGCCGGCGCCTTTGCGGGCATATGGCACTCGTCCCCGGTCATTACCGAACGGGGCCAGGAACACGGCTCGGGTTGGGCATTTTCCGTCCGACTTCGATCCGATGGGAGCGGCGCGGTGACATCCACGAGGCACGCCCCGGCCTCGCCACGCGCCTGATCGCCTACGGGCATGTCCAACGTCTTGGTCAGTACCTCTTACGGCCTGGGGAGCGATACCCAGTGACGGCAGGTTGGTCAGGGCTACGAGACGTTGAGCGGCAGGTCTCGGTGGAAGACGGCCATAGCCAGGCCAGGGCCGTTGTAGTCGTCGACGATCTTCGTGTCGAAGCCGAGGCTGCGATGGAAGGCGATTGAGCCGGTGTTCTCGATTGACGTGATCGCCTTCAACTGCCGTGCACCGTGACGTTCCGCCGCTTCGGCGAACGCCGTATACAGACGACGCCCGAGACCGGTCCCACGGGCGTCGACCCGTGTGGCGATCAGATGCACGTACCCGGTGCCGCCTGGGGTGACGAACCCGAAGATGTACCCACGGATTCCGTCCTCGGCTCGGGCAACCAAGCAGGTAGACCCGAACTCCTGCACCAGTGCCAGAAGGTGCAGCGACCGAAGATCGCGTTTGCCCCAGTAACGGGGGTGATCGGTCAGGACCTGGTGGAAGTCGGCCACCCCGGCTGGTGCGATGTGTATCCCCATGATGGCGATCATGGCAGGCGCCTTGGCCGTTACAGGCCAAGGTCCGTACGAGTTGGGCAAGTTGTGACGACCGCTCGCTCTTCTGGACACAGGGCGGTGCCAATTTCTCGATGGGTGGGTCGCCGTGCTGATCGCTCGGACGCCAGTCAGGCGACCGCGGCCTGGGTTTCGAGGAAGTCCTCACGCCGTCCGGTGTGGCGCTGCTTCGTCCGCCACTGCTTGTGCTCGGCACTGTCGTGTTCCACCGTGCGATCCGTTCTGAGGACTGGCGGGGCGGACGACGGGCCTGGCGGCGGGCATAACGCTCCCGCTGGACTTCAGGGGCGGCTTCCCCTCCCGGCCGTGGCCGACGTATTGAGCGTGGCCGAGGACATCCAGCGGACCTTGCCACAGGCCGTGGTCGTCAAGACATTGAACACGGTGGGCAACTCCGTGATGATGGAGCCCGGGCAGGTCTCCGGTCGGCCAGGTCATCGTCAGCGGCGAGGACCAGGCGGCGAAAGACACCGTAGCCGCGCTGGTCGGCGAGTTCGGCTGGGGCCGGACCGGATACTGGACCTCGGCGGGCTGTCCACCGCGTGGCCGATGGAGCAGTACGTCGGACTGTGGATCGCGCTGGGCACCGCGGACATCAATATCCAAATCCACCGGGAGGGCTGAGCGGCCGCGCACCCGATCTGGATCAGCGACCGGGCCGGCGGGTAGATTCCGGATCGTGACGTCTGCGCAGGTGCGACTCGACCCGATGACCGAGGCCGAATTCCAGGCCTACTTCGAACACATGCTGGTCAAGTACGCTGCCAGCAATGTGACCTCGGGCAACTGGACGGCCGAGGAGGCTGCGGCGAAGTCCGCGGAGAACCTGGCCCGGCTGCTGCCCGACGGGCTCGCCACCAATGACACCCATCTCTGCCTGGCCCGGGATGCTGCGAGCGGCGACCGTGTGGGCATCATCTGGCTGAATCTGCGCCCGCATGGAACGGAGACTGCGGCATTCATCTACGACATCGAGGTCGATGCCGGGTTGCGCGGTCGCGGCTACGGCCGGGCGGTGATGCTCGCGGGTGCCGACCTCGCCCGTGAACTCGGCTCGGTACGGATCGGACTGCATGTCTTCGCGTACAACGAGACTGCGATAGCGCTGTATACCTCGCTTGGCTTCGCCACCACCGATCTGGTCATGTCCTTGCCGCTGTAACAGATGGGGCAGCTGTGTCCATCGGGCAGCGTCGGCTTGGCGGTTCGGCTCTGGGGTGATCGTGGTCAGCAGGCGGCGGTGCGTGCGAGGAAAACGGTGGATGCGATCGGGACCCGCCTGTCCGGCTCCTTCCGCGAGCGTCCCAGCCGCACCGATCCGCCGAACCCGGCGGCCGCTCGCCCTCCGGCATGGGCGGAGAGGGCTCGGCCACCCGCCCGGTGTCCCGGATCTTGCGCAGCAGGCCCATGAACCCTCCCTGACCCGGTGAGGACTTGTCCGCGGGTGTCCGACGGGCCACCTGCGACCGGAGCTACGTCACTCGGTGTGAAGCGACCGCCTCCCGCACCACAGAGCGCTGTCGACTCGTGGGAGGCGGCCGCCGATTGTGGGCCGCCGCCGCTACGACGGCGGTTTCGGCTGCGGCTGGGCGGCCTGCAGATCGGCAAGCAGCTCGGCCTGCCCCGCCAGGACCCCGGACAGGATGGTCCGAGCGACCCGCAGCAGCTCCGCCACGTGTGGGCTGGTCAGGGAGTAGTACACGGTCGAGCCCTCCCTGCGGGTCTTGACCAGGTTCGCCCGTCGCAGCACGGCCAACTGCTGTGAGAGGTGCGCCGCTTCGACGCCCACCTCGGGCAGCATCTCGGCCACCGCGTGCTCACGCTCGCTCAGCAGTTCCAGGACACGGATGCGTGCCGGGTGCCCGAGCGTCTTGAAGAACTCGGCTTTCAGTTGGTACAGCGGCGTACTCATGCCGGCGTCCCCTCCCCGACACAACAGCACGGCCGTACCGGCCGCTCCCTGGCGCATCGCATCCACCCACTCGTCAAACACATGCGGCCCATCCTCGCCCGCGCCACCGGCCACACCGAATCAGCGCACGAGAACCCAGCCGTCCGAATGCAGTAGTGATGACCTCATGAGTTGCTAAGATCAGCAACTCCATACGTTGTATGGGGGAGGCATGAGTGCGAATCACCCCGCTGCGCGGCCTGGGCGTCGCCTTGCACAAGTGCCCGAACTGCCGCCTCAAGTGCCGCCCCACCGCCGTCGGCCCCGACGGTCAGTGTCCCCGCTGCCCGGCGGTCAGGCGGGCCAGCCGCCGGTCCGCTACTCGTGTCGGCCTTCGTCGCCCTGGTCGCGTGCCCCGTGTGCGGCGAGGGCCGCTGCGAGGTCGCTGTGGACGGCGATGGGCGGGCAGTCGCCGTCGGGGACGAGGGAGCCGTCGGCGGGGATCGCGGCCAGTTCCAGACCGCGGCCTTTCCCTGTGAGGCGGCGGGCGGCCTCGGTGACGGCGAGCTGCCCTTCCAGCGACCAGCCGCGCAGTCCGGTCATGTCGGCGACGACCGGTCCGGTGCCGCGGGCCATCACCCAGTCGATGGCTCCGGTGAAGCGATGAGCGCCCTCCGGGCCGAGGTATCCGGAGAGGGAGAGGAGGCCGAAGTGCTCTCCGGCGGTGTACTGCCATTCGATGGTCATGGTGGTGAACCTCCTTGCGCGGGCGGCCGGTTTGGATCGGTCGTGTCGGTCATGCGGATCAGAGGGGCAGCGTGATCCAGATGCTTTTGCCCTGGCCGTCGGCGTCGCCGCGGACGACCGCGGTACCGCCCAGTCCGAGGGTGAGTTCCATGACGGTGGCCAGGCCACCCGTCCCTCTGCCGGTCACCGCCCCGTACAGCGGCGGCTGGTGGGGGTGGCGGTCATGGACGGCGAAGGCCAGGCAGTCCTTGCTCGCCGCGTAGATGATGGTGATCTGCGGGGAGAGGTCGACGGCGTGCCGGACGCTGTTGGTGACCAGCTCGCTGAGGATGAGCAGGGCCGGTCCGACAGTGGGATGGCGCAGGCCGATGCCCCACTCGGCCAGGGCCTGCTCGGCGGTTTCCCGGGCCGTGCGGACCGCGGAGGGCATCGTGGGCAGAGTCAGCACATGGCGGTAGGGCAGGGTTTCGAGCTGCGATCTCACAGCGCCTCCGCCCGGGCGAGGCGGAAGCCGGTCACGGTCTGCGGACGGAGGCGCAGCAGGGTGTCGTGCGGTCCGTGCGTCCAGCCCCGCAGAGTGCGCCGGTAGTGGGCCGCCTCGTCGCGGTCGGTGATGACCTCGGCGGGTCCGGCAGCCGTGACGGTCCATCCGGTGCCCGTGGCGGCGCGGACCTCGTCCACGTGATAAGTCGCCGTCAGCGGGACCGCGGCCGCCTGGACCGGTGTGCGCACGACGAGGCGGCCGTACTCCCACACATGCCGGGCCGGACGTACGACGGTCAGCTCCCGCTGCACGTACACCAGGCGTCCCAGCGCGCTGCCCTCCAGCAGCCAGACCGCCTCCGCGCCGGAGACCTCGATCATGCGCAGGATGGAGGACGGGGTACTCATCGAGCGGGTTCCTCGCTGGCAGTCGTGGGCTTCGGGGTCGTCTGAACGGAGGCTGCGGGCAGGATGCCGGCCATCTCCAGGTAGTCGTGGGCGCCACGGATCGCCTCGGGTGTGGTGGCGTACTCGCGGCCCTCGACGCGCAGCAGGTCGAGGGCGCCGACGGAGTCCAGGACCTGGCGCTGACCTGGCCGTATCCCAGAGGCCAGGACGACGATGCCGCGCCGGTTCAGCTTCTGCACCGCGTCCTTGAGGACGAGTGCGCCGGTGGCGTCCATGGTCGACACCCGGGACATGCGCAGGATGACGACCCGTACGTCGGCGACGTCGGTCAGCTCCAGGAGGAAGCGGTGGGCGGCGGCGAAGAACAGCGGTCCGTCGATGCGATAGGCCACGATGTGCTCGGCGAGCAGCGCGTGCTCCTCGGCGCCGTGGTCACCGCGGTCGAGCGGCACCTGGTCGAAGCGGGCCTGCTGGGCAACGGCGCGCAGGGCCAGGGCGCCCGCGACGGCCAGGCCGATGATCACGGCATACACAAGGTCGAGCGCGAGGGTCGCGACGGCGGTGAGGACGAGAATCAGCGCGTCGGAACGGGTGGCCTTCACCATCGCCTTGAGCGAGCCAACCTCGACCATGCGGATCGCGGTGGCCAGCAGCACACCCGCGAGCGCGGCGAGCGGGATCCTGGAGACGAGGGGCGCCGCCGCGAAGACGATCACCGCGAGGACCGCGGCGTGGGTGAGGGCTGCCAGCCTGGACCCGGCGCCGGTACGGACGTTGACCGCGGTCCGCGCGATCGCGCCGGTCGCGGGTACACCGCCGAACAGAGGGGCCGCGATGTTGGCCAGGCCTTGCCCGAACAGCTCGCGGTCCGGGTCGTGCTTCTGGCCCACCGTCATGCCGTCGGCGACCGAGGCCGACAGCAGCGACTCCAGGGCGGCCAGTGCCGCCACCGCGACGGCTGGGGCGAGCAGCGAGCCGAGCGCGCCCGGGTCGACGAAGGCGAGGGACGGTGCGGGCAGGCCGGACGGCAGGTCCCCGATCGGCTTCGCCGCGTCCAGGCCGGCCACCTGGGCAACGATGGTGGCCGCGGTCACCGCGAGGATGGAGAAGGGGATCGCGGGCCGCCAGCGAGCGCCGACGGCCATGACCGCGGCTACCGCGAGGGCGAAGGCGACGGCGGTCCAGTTCGGGTTTTTCGCGAACGCCTCCAGGGCGCGCCAGGTCACCACGAGGACACGGTCGCCCTCCGGCTTGGGCACCCCCAGGGCGTTCGGGACCTGCTGCAGTCCGATCACGCAGGCGATGCCGAGCGTGAAGCCCTCGACGACCGGGGCGGGCACGTACTGCATGTACTTCCCGGCTCTCAGCAGGGCGAGCGCGACAAGCATCACGCCCGCCATCAGTCCCACCGTGAGCACTCCGGACGGTCCGTGCTCGGCGACGATCGGCACCAGCACGACTGTCATGGCGCCCGTCGGCCCGGACACCTGCAGGTTCGATCCGCCGAACACCGCGGCAAGCGCACCGGCGATGACCGCGGTCGCCAGCCCCGCCTCGGCGCCGAGGCCGGAGGAGACGCCGAAACCGAGCGCGAGCGGCAGCGCGACGATCGCCACCGTGAGGCCGGCCAGCAGGTCCCGGCGCGGGTCGCGGCGTATCTCGGCCAGATCAGTACGGCCAGGCAGCAGCGCGGCGAGCCGGGCCCCGAACCAGCCGGCGGAGACTCTCATCGCGCGGCGACCTGGGCTTCCCGCAGCTCGGCCAGCAGCTCGTTCTTCCCTGCCAGCATCTCGGTCAGAATGCGGCGCGCGGCCCGCATCAGGTCGGCTACGTCCCCGCTGGCGAGCGCGTAGATCACCGTCGAGCCCTCCCGCTGGGAGGTGACGATGCCCGAGCGGCGCAACACCGCCAGCTGCTGCGACAGGCTGGCGGGCTCCACCTCGATCTCGGCCAGCAGATCACGTACCGGCATCGGCCCGTCCTGCAGCAGCTCCAGCACCCGTATCCGTACGGGATGCCCCAGCATCCGGAAGAACTCGGCCTTGGCCTGGTACAGCGGAACGGACACGACTCCTCGCCTTCCTCGACAGCACCCCTCCCGGGGCAAGCGAACGCTGCGCCCGCGGCTACCTTGCAGGCATAGTAAACACAGCATCTAACCAATTGCATAATTTTGCAATTCGACATCCTGCTGCTGCCGGGCCGTCCCCGCGGTCGGGGCGGGCGGGTCAGCCCTTCTTGACCATGCTCGACTTGAGCTGCATCGCCCCGAAACCATCGATCTTGCAGTCGATGTCGTGTCCGTCGACTCCGTCGACCAGACGGATGCCGCGCACCTTGGTGCCGGCCTTGATCCCCGAGGGGCTGCCCTTCACCTTGAGCGCCTTCACCACGACCACGGAGTCGCCTCCCGCAGCACATTGCCGACGGAATCCTTGCCGACGCGCTCCGCCGGGGCGCCGGAATCCGTGCCGCCCTCGGCGGGCACCCATTCGTGGCCGCACTCCGGGCATACCACCAGGGCGTGCATCTCGTACTTTTCCTCGGCGCTCGAAGGTGCCCCTCGCGCTCGTAGAAATGGCGGGCGGCGGCATAGTTCATCGACCAGCCGTAGGCCTGAGGGCGGCGCGCGGGTGGCTTATCGTCCTCGGTGGTGGGCTCGATGGTGAGTCGGGCCGCCCGTAGTGCCGGAGCCATTTCAGGGATACGAAGTCTTCTGGTTCGGCCACGACGAACTGCGCGACCGGGACCGGGCCCGGACGGTGCTCACTCCCTTCTTCCGCGCGCTCCTGCACCAGCCGCACTCGTGAGCGGTCGCCGCGGCACGCTGGGGGTGACTCCAAACGAGGCCCCGGCTGGCCTGTGCCTAGTCGAGGATGCCGAGGGCCGGGTCCGGTCGGCAGTGGACGCAGGGCGGCGCATCATCGTGCCTGGTGGCTGGCCGATGGGCTCACACGACAGGCTGCTGGCGTTGAAGTTGAGTCGGGGTCGCGGTGCCGGAGTTCGCGGCGGAGTTGGGCGAGTGCTCGGTGCAGTGTGCTTTTGACGGTTCCGGGCGCCATGCCGAGGGCGTTGGCCGTCTCGTGGGTGGACATCTGTTCCCAGTGCCGCAGCGTGACGACCCTGCGCTGCTGGGGCGTCAGCGTCTTCATGATGTCGATCAGCAGGGCGCGGTCGGCGTACTGATCGGTGGAGTCCTCGACGGGTGCGTCCGGCAACTGCTCTACGGGGAGCTCTTTCAGCTTCCGGGCCCGCCACCACTCCGTCCGGGTGTTGATCATGACGCGGCGCAGGTAGGCGTCCGCGAGCTGCTTGTCCGCTATTCCCTCCCACCGGAGGTATGTGCGTACGAGGGCGGTCTGCAGCAGGTCCTGGGCGTCGAGCGGGTCGGCAATCAGGCGCTGGGCGCTGCGCAGCAGCGCCTCCTGCCGAGTACGAACGTACTCCTCGAAGTCCATTGAGAGGTCGGGGTATTTGCGCGGATGCATGTGCGGGTCCCCTTCGTATGTAGGTGTGAAGGGCAGGGAGGGATGAGTGGAGATGACACGGGGCGGCGGGCGGGGGTACGACTGCGTCCCTCGCGGCTTTTGGTAGGCGTCGTAGCCTTGTTCGTCCCGCTGTTGCCCAGTGCGCCCTCGTGACGGCTGGACGACGGCACTCGCATCGAGCAGGCTGCGGGTGACGCCGGCAGTGCGAGGCCGGTCGGCGGTCTGCCGCCGACACCGCAGGTTGATAGAACCGGTGCGCGGCCGATGCATACCCCCGTGAGGCATCGGCCGCGCACCGGGGTGAACCGGCGTGTGACGCCGGGCGGGAAGAGCAGTTGCCCGCCCGGCGTCATCGCTGATCACCGCCTGTAGGACGCCCAGACCTCAGAGCCCTGGTCGCCGTTGACGACGATGCGCAGGTGGTCAAGGTGCTGGAACGCCTTGGTCTTAGTGTGGAAGGCCTTGTGGGGGTTGCAGGTGACCTTGCCGCTGTCCGCGATGTACCGCTGGGCTTCGACGTTGTAGATGCGCACCCTCATCTTGGCGTTGGTGTTGTAGCACTGCAGGTACGCGTATGCAGTCTTCCCCTTCGACCGGTAGGGCTGGGAGACCCACTTCTTGCCGTGGTGGGTGAGGTAGGAGCCGGAGATCCAGCTCGGTCCCCACTGACGGCGGAGGGTCGACTGCACGGTGGCCCCTCCCTGCACGGCCGTGCCGGTCTCGTGAACCGCCGTGTGCTGCTGGGCGACGGTATGCGCGGGGGCCTGCGGTGCGGTGGTCGCGAGGGCGTCGGCGGCCGGCCCCGAGGCCATCGCGACGGCGCATACGGCGGTACCGAGAGCGAGCGCAGAGCGCCTGAGTGCAGTCATGATCAACTCTTTCTTCCAGGTATACGGAGAGGCGGACACCGGCCGATGCAGGGGCCTTGAGGCGGACCTGACCGGTGCCTGGCGACGACTGTGGCAGCGAGGAGCTGTGGGGAAGCTGAAGATTTCTGAGAGGCCCGTACGTCAACTCCGAGGCGCTGTGCGGTTCTTCAGGTTGGCCACAGGTGTTCTCCCTCATGCTGGAGTCATGCGCTTACTCGTGGTTGAGGACGACCGGCGGATGGCGGAGCTGCTGCGGCGCGGCCTGGTTGGTGAAGGGTGGGCGGTGGACGTCGTGCACGACGGGCCGTCAGGGCTCGAGCGGGCGGGCGAGAGCCCGTACGACGCGATCGTGCTGGACGTGATGCTGCCGGGCCTGAACGGATATGGAGTGTGCGGTCGGCTGCGTGAGGCGGGCATCTGGGCGCCGGTGTTGATGCTGACCGCGATGGACGGGGAGTACGACGAGGCAGAAGGGCTGGACGTCGGGGCGGACGACTACGTGACCAAGCCGTTCTCGTTCGTGACGCTCATGGCCCGGCTGCGGGCGCTGATGCGGCGCGGACAGCCGCAACGCCCCGCCGTGCTGCGCGTCGGGGACCTGGAAGTTGACCCCGCCGCCCGGCACTGCCGTCGCGGCACGGTGCCGGTGACCCTCACGGCACGGGAATTCTCGGTCCTGGAGTACCTGGCGCGGCGCGGCGGCGAAACGGTCACGAAGACGGAGATCCTCGAGCACGTCTGGGACGACCGGTTCGACGGGGACGTCAACGTGGTGGAGGTCTACGTCAGCGCCCTGCGCCGCAAGATCGACACCCCCTTCGGGCGGCGGTCCATCCGTACGGTCCGGGGGATCGGGTACCGGCTCGACGGCATGCCGGAGACGGCATGCTGAGGACGCCTCAGCTGCGCCGAGACGCCCGCGGCCCGCGGCCGGGCAGCGCGCGGCTGCGGCTGACACTGGCCGCGACCGCCGTAGCCGCCGTCCTGCTGACACTTGCCGCCGTTGCCTGCGCCGTCGCCGTGCGCAACTCACTGGTCGCCTCGGTGGTCCAGGTGGTCACGGACGGTACCAGCGTCGAGCTGGTCGAGTCGCCTCCGGGCGACGACACTTCATACGTCGAAACCCCGCTCGACGAGTACACCGGCCGGCGCGACAGGCTCCCCCTGATCCACGGCGAACGCCTGTCCCTGTGGCCGTGGACCGACCCGGGCGATGCGACGCCCGCGGAGTTGATTGAGGCCGACGGGACGTCCCTGTGGTTGGCTCGGGAGGACTCCGGTCCCTACCCCGACGCCTGGACGGACCAGCAGCGGCTGAACACCACCGTGGGGTGGCTGGCTGGCGGCACGCTGGGACTCACGATGCTGACAGCCGGCGGGACATGGCTGGTCATCGGCCGGGCCCTGAAACCGGTGGACGACATCCGGACGCAGTTCGCCGCCCTGAGCTTGAGCCGTCTCGACCAGCGCATACCGGCGCCGCGTGGCGGCCGGGAGTTCAAGCAGCTGGTGGCGACGATGAACAGCGTCCTGGACCGCCTCGATGCGGCGGCCGCCCGGCAACGGCAGTTCACCTCCGACGTCGCCCACGAACTGCGTACCCCGCTCGCCTGCTTGCGCGCCGAACTTGAACTTGCGCTCACCTCGTCCGGGGCCGCCCACTGGCTCGACGCCGCCCGTGACTCCCTGCACGACACCCTGCAACTCCAGGACATCACCACCAACCTGCTGCTCCTGGCCCGGCTCGACGCGCACGCCTCCCACTCGAGAACTCTCCTGACCGAGCAAGTCGACGTAGCTGACCTGATCCGCGATGATGTCGCCCGCCGTGACGTGCCCGATCACCTGAGTCTCGCCGTCACCGCACCCGACGAACCCGCGCCCGTGACCGGCCACCGAGGCCTGCTCGCCCGCGTCCTGGCCAATCTTCTCGACAACGCCGAACGCCACGCGGCCACCAGGATCACCGTCACGCTCGCCCTAGACCACGAACGCCGACAAGCCGTAGTCGACGTGGCCAACGACGGCCCGCCCGTCCCGCCCGAACATCAGGAGACGATCTTCGAACGCTTCAGTCGGCTCGACGACGCCCGCACACGGGACGCCGGGGGCACCGGCCTCGGCCTGGCCATCGCCCGCCGCATCACCGCACTCCACCACGGCACCCTCACCCTCGCCCCCAGTCGGCAAGACCAGGCGGGCGCCCGGTTCACCGTACGACTGCCCCTCACCCACGAGGACGCCCAGCCGCTGGTCACCGAACTCCTGCACGCCTGGGACCAGCCCGCGGACATCCCTGCGCTCCTCACCCACAACGCCGGAGGTCAGCCCCTCGAAGACGTCGTGCCCGATCTGGCACGTGCCCTCATCACAGCCGGACGCGACCACCACCTCCACGCACTGCTCCTCCACGTCGCACGGCAGGCACCCGCCTGGGAAGTCACCGGCCTCGCCGACATCCTCCGGGACGAAGGTATGCCTGCAGCCGCCGACGAACTGCTCGCCGCCCGCACGGCACAGCGCAGGCTCACGTCGGCGAAACCACGACAGCGTTCTGTTAAGGAGACCCCGTAGACCGTCGCGTTGAGTATGCCGCTCCGAGCCCGACGAGTGCTGCGGCTGAACGGCTGGCTCGCCGGGTCCTGGTGGTTGGAGCCGGCGGCCGGGCCATGTATGACCCACGCCTCGAAGACCCGCGCCACTGGGACTGGTCCGGCGACACACCTTGAAACTACGTCAGGCACCCCGGCTGCCGGCCCGCCTTCATTCCGCGCCGCCAGGGCTCGTGCGCGGAGTTGAGGACGCGCAGGTTGATGAACGCCCAGCTGCGCAGGTTCAGGCGGCGTTTCGTTGAGTCCTTCTTCCGGGCTTCGGAACGCCCGGCGGATACATGGCCGGGGCGGCGCGCTGGCTTCACCGGGGTCGCGGGATTCCCGGCTGTGCGTGGATGGGTCCAAGTGAGCCGACTACTCGGGGGAGGTGCCGTGCAAGGCCTGCCTGGCGCCCAACTTCAAGCGCGCTCCTCGTATGGCGCGCCGCCTCGACCGCCCCGGCTCCGCGCCGGGCGAGCCGGTTCTGCAATTGCTCGAACGCCAGGTGGCCCACGGCTTCCCATACGACCAGCTCGCCGTTCATGCGGGCTACCACACCTGTCTCATCAACAGCTCTCATCCGCCTGCTGATCACCGGCGTGAGTGGTTTCGAGGCGGTGCGCAAGACGGAGTAGATCTGCCAGGCGCAGCACCCGTCCATCGAATCCCGGGAGGGGGACATGGAGTGGCTGGGTCCAGTGTGCGGGGATTGCATCCAGGCCGTAGTACGCCCCCGCGAGGCCTCCGGTCACCGCGGCGACGGTGTCCGTGTCACCGCCGAGATCGATCGCCGCGCGTAGGGCGTCTTCGAAGCTGGTGGTGATGCGCAGGGCCCAGACGGCGGAGCCCAGGCAGGGCCATACGGCGCCGTTGAACTCGGTCGCCTGATCGGGGTGCCAGTCGGGAGCGAGGACCGTGGCGTAGCGGCCGCGGTGGTCGGGGTGGACGAGAGCCAGGATGTCCGGGAGCGCGGTGAGGGGGTCGGTGTCCTCGAGCGTGACGCGGATGAGTGCGTGGAAGATCGCGGTGCCTTCCCAGGCCGCGCGGTCGCCGTGGGTGAGGGCGGCGATGCGGCGGGCCGCGTCCATGGTGGCCGTTGGGCCGGCGGCCGCGAAGTGGACCGCGGAGGTCGATGCCCGCATCAAGGAGCCGTTTCCCGCTGCTCGTTGGTTGACCTGGAAGTGGATCGCGGCGGCGAGGTCCCAGGGCATGCCGTTGGTCAGGACGTCTTCGGTCTGCAAGCCGATGTCCTTCGGTTCTGATGCTGCCCATCGCTGGAAGCGGGCGAAGATGTCCGGCAGGTCCAGTCGGCCCCGTTCCAGCAGGGACTCCGCGACCAGGACGGCCATCTGCGTGTCGTCAGTGGCCTCGCCGGGGTCCCAGCCACCGCCTCCGCACATCTCGCCACCGGTACCAGGCGCGGGAAACCGCGCGGAGAATGCTCCCTGGGGACCGAACTCGAAGGGGCCGCCCAGGGCGTCACCCACCGCTGAGCCGACGACCGCGCCAGCCGCCCGCTGAATCCGCCTCATTCGCGCAGGTTATCTGTGCCGCGCCGACGGCCGCGCAGCCCTGTTCCTTCTTCGGCTCCCGGAACCATCGGCGACAAACGCGTCTGGTCCCCGGGGGTAGCCGCCTGAGACACCCTGGAGTCCAGCCATTGCGACAGGTGTGGTGCTGTCGCCTGAAGGGGCTATAGGTGGGCTTTCGCGTTGACGTTCCGGGCGGCGTGTCCAGCCTGGTCGACTGCGCACTCCTCGGCTCCGAAGTCCTTCCAGCCATCCGCGCGGGCGGGCAGTTGGTCATGGCCCGGAGGTCCGACATGCCTGGAGCCCCCGCGCTGGGTGATCACGGAGACATCACTGTTCACGAGGCCTTCGTACCGGACTATCGACCTCTACCAGATCCACCGCTTCGACCCGCAGACCCCGGTCGAGGAGACCATGGAAGCCCTGCACGACCTCGTCAAGGCCGGCAAGGTCCGCTACCTCGGCGCCTCCTCGATGTGGGCCCGGCAGTTCGCCACCATGCAGCACGCGGCCCACAGCCACGGCTGGACGCCCTTCGTGTCCATGCAAGATCAGTACAACCTGCTGGCGCGGGAGGAGGAGTGCGAGATGTTCGGCCTGCTCGCCCACTCCGGCGTCGGCTCCATCCCCTGGAGCCCCCTGGCCGGCGGCCGTGGCGTCCGCCCCTGGGGCCAGGACAGCACCGCACGGGCCAAGACCACCCCCGACACCGACTTCGCCGGCCGCCCCATGTTCGTCGACACCGACGAAGCCATCGTCGACGCCGTCCAGAAGATCGCCGACGCGCACGGTGTCCCGATGGCCCAGGTCGCGCTGGCCTGGGTACTGAAAAACCCTGTCGTGTCCGCGCCCATCGTCGGCGCCACCAAGACCCACCACCTCACCGACGCCGTCGCCGCGCTCGACCTCACGCTCACCGCGGACGAGATCGCCGCACTGGAAGACCCCTACACCCCGCGCCTGCCCACCTTCTTCTGATCCGGCCAACCACTGCCGGTCCCGCAGCTCGGGCCGCCGTCGAGCGCCCAGCGTCGTCGCCGACCCCAGACCTGGCACGAGGGAGTGCAGGTCACCTCCGCAGCCAGGAGACGGAGGCGAAGCACACGGCGGCCGACAATGAGTACTACGGGCGGCGTCGAGAAGAGATCGCGAAGTGGAAGGCCGCGGCGCAGAAGGACCGGATCGCGGCCACTTCAGCTCCCCGCCGTGGCCACTTCGATTCCCCACTGGCGGCCACCTCGTGTACACACTGTGTGAGACTGGCTGGAGC
Source organism: Streptomyces sp. NPDC007095 (assembly GCF_040634475.1). Lineage (NCBI taxonomy): Bacteria > Bacillati > Actinomycetota > Actinomycetes > Kitasatosporales > Streptomycetaceae > Streptomyces > Streptomyces sp. NPDC007095. Next base: position 40,470 of record NZ_JBEYFS010000050.1, on the reverse strand, counting down.
GCCCCGCTGGGAGAGGCGCGTGGCACCGCCGGCGTCTCGCCCTATGCCGCGCCTGCCCGCGCCGACGATCTGTCCAGCCTTCCTCCGGCGTTCATCGACGTCGGCTCGGCGGAGACCTTCCGGGACGAGGACTGCGCGTACGCGAGCCGCATCTGGCAGGCTGGCGGCATCGCCGAGCTACATGTGTGGCCGGGCGGCTTCCACGGCTTCGACGGCCTCGTACCGCAGGCCTCCCTCTCCGTGGACGCCCGCGCGGCCCGGCTTCGTTGGTTGCGCCGACTGCTGGGCGAGTGATCGGCGAGGGGCTTCGCGTGATGCGGCCTGGGTGATCTCCGGTGGGAGCCACGCCTTCCCCGAAACCGCCCCACTCGCCGACCGCTCCCACAGTATCGACGTATCCCAGGACGGGCTGCTTTCACGAGGCTTGTCGACGCTGACCACGATCCGGCAGGACCGATCATTCGAAGGGGGCCATCATGGTCAACGCGTCCCCGTCATCTACCAGGAACTGATGCACTGTTGAGCTGTCCATGGACGCTCGTCGCCGCCATGCCGATCACCGGTACGCGGGTGCGGGATCACCGTGGCCGTCCTGGCTATGCTGCTCGCTTCCTCACAAGCATCACTTCTTGGGCATCGTGTCGGCATGGCTTGGCGTCTGCGTTCCGGGCCGCCGGCGCGTTCAGACCGCGGTGATGCGGGCGTTGACCCGCCGCATCCAGTCCGGATCGGTGTGCCACATGGGGTGGTGCGGGGCCGCGTTGGAGGTCAGGACGACGCCGTGGAAGCCCGCGGCGAGGCAGCGGTCGACGACGAACTCGGCGATGTCCTTGCCGACGGCGTCTTCCTCGAAGCGCGTCAGCAGTGGGGTGTAGCCCACGACGCCTTCGCCGAGGACGGCGGGGATGCCGCGGCGGCGGGCGAAGTCGGCGACGGCGTCGATCCATCCGGCCAGGGTCTCGCGCATGGCCTGTCGGTGCGTCGGATAGTTCTCGTAGAGCCACAGGTCCCAGCGGTCGGGGTCGACCCAGTCGTGTGCGTAGAACAGTTCGCGCGGGATGCCGGTGGCGGCCAGTCGCCAGGGTTCGTCCGGCTGGTAGTCGGTGAAGGCGGGCGCGTCGGGGCGCAGCATGGCGGCCAGTTCGGGGGTGGGCCAGGTGGCCGTTTCGGGGGCCGCTTCGGTGCCGTGCCCGAGCCCCACCGCCTCGTACAGCGCGCCGAGCACGCCGTAGACGTAGAAGTGGAAGTGCGCGATCTGCGCCTGCTCCGGCAGGTCGTCGAGTTCGCCGGGCCAGGGCTCGCCCAGCGAATAGGTGACGGGGATGTCGGGGTGGCGTGCTTGCAGCAGCTTCACCGCGCGTTCGAGGGGGCCGCGCAGCCGGGCGTAGTGGCCGGCGGTGCCGTCGGCCGGTACCAGGGAGCAGTTGTCGACCTCGTTGTGCACCTCGACGTAGGCGACGCCGTCGGCCAGTCCGCGGTCGGTGAGGAAGTCGAGTAGCGCGGCGAGGGCTTCGGCCACGGCCTCGGCGCGGTCCGGGCCGGGGACGGCGGCCAAGGCGCGGTGCCAGGCGTCGGTGTCGGCGAAGCTGGGGGACTGCTGGTACTCCCAGGAGGACACGATGACCTTGCAGTCGTGGCGGGCCGCTGCCTCGAACAGCTCGACGAGCCGTCGGCGGCTGTCCAGCGGATAGCCGCCGCGCACGTCGTACCAGCGGGTGCGCTGTCCGAACTGATCGCCCAGGCCGCGGACTTGGAGGGACTCCGGGGAGTGCACGTGTCCGGAGAACAGCAGGAAGGGCATGGCGCAGACGCGCACGGTGTTGAAGCCCCGTTCCACCGCCTCGGCGAAGGCGCGGTCGAGGTCGGCGAAGGGTTCGCCGGGTCCTGCCTGCGTGTACCAGCTGAAGTCCCACAGGGTGATGGCGAGTCGGCCCGTGGTCTCGCGCGTGGTGGCTTGCTGCTGTGCGGTCATGAGGTCACCCGTCGTTCGTGTGCGGTGGGACGCCGTCGGCGGCTCGACGGCACCACGTTAGCTCAATTCATTATTTATGAATAATCCTTGACGAGGGTGACGGCGTTGTCCAGGCTGTGGGGCGAACGGACACGCACGTGTTTCAAGGAGCCGCCTGCCATGACCGAATCCATCCATCCGTCCCGGCGCACCGTCGTCACTGCACTCGGTGCGGCGGCCTTCGTCGCCCTGCCGGCGTGGCCGGAGACGGCGCGAGCGGCAGACGGCACGGCCGCGGCCGCCGCGAACGGCCCGGTGCTCGACACCCATCCGGCCACCGAGCCCTCCGGCACCCATGTGCGTGATGTCGGCGGCACCAACGTCGTCTTCCAGTACGGCACGGTCCTCCCCGCGTTCGACGGCTGGCGCACCCACGAGCCCACCCGCGACTACCTGTCCCTGGACAAGCGGTGGCGCTTCCGCTTCGACCTCGCCGACCAGGGACTCGGCGAGGGCTGGCAGTCCCCGCACCACGACGACAGGGCCTGGGACCTCATCGACGTCCCGGCGGCCTGGGACCTACTGGACACGCCCGGATTCGGCTCGGAGAGCGCCCCGTTCGGCAAGGGCACGGCGTTCACCGACGGGTACGCCTGGTACCGCACCACCGTCGACGTGCCCGCGTCCTGGCGTGCCCGGCACGTCCGCATCGCCTTCCTGGCCGCCGGATACAGTGCCGAGGTCTGGGTCGACGGCACGCACCTCGGCAAGCATGAAGGCGCCAACTCGCCCTTTGCGCTATCGGTGGAAGGGGCGCTCCGGCCGGGAGCCCGTCAGACGATCGCCGTGCGGGTCTTCCGCCGGGCGAGCTACACCGACTACACGGCCTCGACTCCGCAGCCGGTCACCGACGAGTACGAAGTGCCGTACAAGCCCGTCGACTACTGGCCCTACGCGGGGCTGACCCGGTCGGCCTGGATCGAGGCGGTCCCGCAGGTCACCATCGCCAAACTGCTCGTGTCCGCCGCGAACGGGCGCCTTGAGGCACGCGCGGTCGTCGAGAACCACGGTGCCTTCGACTTCGAAGGCCGGCTCACCCTGGATCCCGGCCGGGGCAGCGGTGGCCGGCCTGCCGTGATCGCGGCCCGGATCGCCGCCCGATCGGCAGGCGTCGTACGGGTCGTGCTTTGCGTGCCCGGTGCCCCGCGATGGAGTCCGGCCTCGCCGCACACGCTCACCGCCCGCGCCACCCTGACCGCTGGGAGGCACCCGGGCCCGCGGGTGGACACGCTGTCCACCGTGTACGGCATGCGTGAACTGACCGTCGGCGACGCGCAGTTGCGGCTGAACGGCAACCCACTGTTCCTCAAGGGGCTCAACTGGCACGAGGAGACGGCCGCGCACGGCAGGGCGATGATGCCGGCCGAGTACGACCGCGAGCTGGGCCACATCACGGCACTGAGCGCCAACTTCATCCGCAACTGCGTCTACAACCGCCACCCCTACGTCTACGACTGGGCGGACGCGCACGGAGTGTTGGTGATGGACGACATCGACACCATGTGGCTCAACACCGCCCAGGAGAAGCTGCAGACCGAGCGCTACGGCCTCGCCCGCGCGCTGGCCCTGACCATGGCGTGGAACCAGCACAACCACCCCTCGGTGATCCTCTGGGGCCTGCAGAACGAGTCGGAGATCGACGCCGACGGCGCCCCGGTCTACCGGGCCTGGCTCGCCGACCTGAAGGCGGCCGTGAAGGCGGTCGACCTCACCGCCCGCCCGGTGACCTGGGCCTCCAACACCAGCAACGACCCCGCCTTCGACCTCGCCGACGTGATCGGGTTCAACGAGTACTTCGGCTACTTCTACGGCAAGGACGCCGACCTCGGCCCCACGCTGGACGCCGTGCATGCGAAGTATCCGGACAAGCCAATTCTGATCACCGAGAACGGCACCTGGTCGCAGGCCGGCAGCCACGGCCCCAGCACCACGCAGGGCACCGAGGAATGGCAGGCGGCAAGCTTCACCGCCCACTGGGCACAGGTGGCCGCGCGCAGCGAGTTCGTCGCCGGCTTCACCTACTGGGTCCTCAAGGACTACAAGCAGCGGGCCGGCTACAACCAGGCCTACAACGGCATCTCCGTCATGGGCCTGGTCACCTTCGCCGAGGAGCGGCCCAAGCTCGTCTACGACACATTCCGCAAGGCCGCCAATCCGCGGGGAAGGTGACCCGCAGGACCGGCGGCCGGTGACGAGGGGAGGGGCAGGCTGCCCCTCCCCTTCTTTCAGCCCTTGACGCTGCCCTGGGTCAGGCCGGAACGCCAGTAGCGCTGGAGGACGAGCATCGCGGCGGCCAGCGGAAGGATCGACAGGAACGCCCCGCCCACCGTGAGCTGGTAGAGCTCGGGGTGCCGGTCCGCCTGCGACTGCCAGGTGGTGAGGCCCAGGGTGAGCGGGTACTTGTGGTCGTCGGACAGCATGACCAGGGGCAGGAAGTAGTTGTTCCAGATGCCGACGAACTGGAAGAGGAACACGGTCACCAGCGCGGGCGTCATCGTGCGCAGGACAAGGGTGTTGAAGATCCGCCACTCGCCGGCGCCGTCGACCCGTGCCGCCTCCAGCATCTCCGCGGGTACCGCCGCCTCGGCGTAGATGCGGCACAGGTACACCCCGAACGGGCTGACCATGCTGGGGATCAGCACGGCCCAGTAGGTGTTGGCCAGGCCCACCTTGCTGAACAGCAGGTACAGCGGGAGCGCGAGAGCGGTGCTGGGCAGCAGCACACCGGCGAGCACGACCTTGAAGACCGCCTCGCGACCGCGGAAGCGGTACACGGCGAGGGCGTACCCGGCAGCACACGCGAACAGGGTCGCCAGCGCGCCGCCGACTCCCGCGTACAGGAAGCTGTTCCACGTCCAGTTCCAGAAGACGCCGTCGTCGTAGGAGAAGACCTGCGACAGGTTGTGCAGCCACTGTGGGTCGGAGAACCACAGCCCGAAGCTGCCGAAGAGATCCGCACTGCTCTTGGTGGAGGCCACCACCAGCCAGTACACGGGCAGCAGGAAGTACAGCGCCGCTACCGTGAGCAGGGCGACCACCAGGATCCGTGACGGCCGCACCCCTCGCCCTGGTCGGTGGTCACGGCCGGCCCGGGCGATCCGCGAGGGGTCGGTGGGGAGGTCCACCGACGTCGTCGTCTGTGGTGTGGACACGCTCACCGCGCACCCCTTTCCTTACGGTTCACCAAGCTGAGGAAGCCGAACGACAGCACGCTCGCGACCAGGGCGAGGATCACCGACTCGGCCGCGGCGAGGTAGATGTTGTTGTTGGCGAACGCCTCGTTGTAGGCGGCCAGGTTCGGTGTGTACGAGGTGGTCACCGTCGAGGTCAGCGGTTTGATGACGAGTGGCTCGGCGAACAGTTGCAGGGTGCCGATGATGGAGAAGACTCCGGTGAGTACGAGGGCGGGCCGGGCCAGCGGCAGTTTGATCCTGATCGCCGTCTGCCAGGCGCTCGCGCCGTCGATGCGCGCGGCCTCGTACAACTCCTGTGGGATCGACTTGAGCTGGGCGACGATCACCAGCATGTTGTAGCCGGTGAACTCCCAGATCACGATGTTGGCGATGGACCACAGCACGCCGTGGTAGCCGAGGAAGTCCGGTGCGAGACCGATCCTGCCGAGCAGGTCGACCAGGGGGCTGACGCCCGGTACGTAGAGGAAGCCCCACAGGATCGACGCGATGACACCGGGGACGCCGTACGGGAGGAAGTAGGCGGCTCGCAGGATGCCCGCCCAGCGCTGGGAGAGCGTGTCGAGAACCAGCGCCAGACCGGTGGCCAACAGCAGCATCACGGGGACCTGCACGATGCCGAAGAGCAGCACCCGCCCGAAGCTGCCCAGGAAGTCCGACTGCTGCAGCGCGAGGGTGTAGTTGTCGAGACCGGCGAAGCCGATGGTGGCCGGGCCCAGGCCCAGCGGCCCGGAGCGGATCGGTTTCAGCAGGCTCTCGTAGACCGCGTAGCCGAGCGGAAGGACGAACACGAACAGGAAGAGGGCGACGAAGGGGAGGAGGAATCCCCAGGCGGAGCGGTCCGGGCGGGCGGTGCGCCGACGGCCGTTCCGGGCAGGGTCGTTGCTGCTCATGACTGGCTCCTCGCCTTCAGGCCCTTGGCCAGCAGGTCGTCCACCGCGCGTTTCTGCGCGTCGGCCAGCGCCGAGGCGAGGGTGCCGTCTCCCGCCATGACGGCGCCGAAGGCGTCGCCGAGGTGGGCGAAGTCGGCGTCCGTGGTGGGTGACCACTTCCAGGAGGTGTCGATGGCCCGGTCGGAGGCGGTGAACACGTCGTTGTACCGCTGGCCGCCGAAGAACGGGTCGGGCTTGTCGAGCGCCGAGCCGCGGAAGACGCCGGTCGCGGCGGGCCAGCCATAGCCGACGGCGATGTTGAGGTCGACGGCCTTCGGGTCGCTGTTGATCCAGTGCGCGAACTGCAGCGCCTCACGTGGGTGGCGGCTGCCCTGAAGGACCGCGGTGGACGCTCCGCCCCAGTTGGCGGACGCGTTCTGTCCCGCCGTCCACTGGGGGAGCGGGGCGACCCGCCACTTTCCCTTGGTGCCGGGTGCGTTGCCGCGCAGCAGGGCATCGCCCCACTGCGGTCCGATCCAGGTGACGACCTGCCCGGTCTGCACCTGCCGGTACCAGCCGCTGGACATGTCGGGTTCGACGAAGACGAGGTCGTCGCGGACCATCCTCTGCCAGTATTCGGCGACCTCGCGCGAGGGGTCGTCGTTCATACCGACGATCCAGGTGTCGCCCTGGGTGCGTACCCAATGGGACCCGCGCTGCCAGCACATCGCGGCGAACCAGGCGGGCGAGTTGGGGTTGAACGCGGACAGCCTGGCACCGCCCCCGCGGGCCTTCACCACACGGGCGGCCTTCTCGAAGTCGGCCCAGGTGGCGGGTGTTTCGATGCCCCACTTCGCGAGGAGGTCCTGGCGGTAGAAGAGTCCCATCGGGCCGGATGCCTGGGGGACGGTGTGGACCCGCCCGCCGAAGACGCCCTGATTCCACTGCCACGGCACGTACTTGTCGCGCAGCGCGTCGGCCCCGTAACGGCTCAGATCCGTCAGGCCGTTGACCAGCATGAAGGCGGGAAGTTCCTGGTACTCGACCTGCGCCAGGTCCGGCGGGTTGCCTGCGGTGAGGGCGGAGTACATCTTCTGGTAGCCGCCCTGGGTGCTCGCGGGGATGGTCTGCATCTCCACGTGAATGTCGGGGTGCGTCTTGTTCCAGAGATCGACGGTCTTCTGCATCGGCACCCAGGTCCAGAAGGTGAGTTTCACCTTCCGGCCGGGGCGGGTGGATTCCTGCCGGCTCGTGCGGGCGGCTCCGACGGTCTGGCCGCAGGCGGTGAGGGCGGGGAGCGCGGCAAGTGCTCCGGCCGCCCCGGCCCCCCACCGGAGCACGGACCTCCGCGAGGGTGGTGAGCTGTTCATGTGTGTCCCTTGTGTACCTTGTGGCTTCTTCTGCGGCTCGATCGGTTGTCTACGGCTCGGTCAGTACGGCGACTCCGGCTCCGGGCAGCGTGATGCGGTCGGCGGGGGTCGTCCCTCGGGCCAGGGCGTTGGTCATCGGCTCTGGGAGCGTGATCTCCACCTCGTCCTGACCGTGGTTCAGCAGGAAGACGAACCGCCCGCCGTCGCCTTCGCGCACGGACGCCTGGACCTGCTCGGGAAGATCAGGGAGTACGGGGGTGACGGACGCCGTATGGCTCACGTCGTCGATCAGGGCGCGTATGGCCTCCGGCGCGAGACGCGTCGCGACATACCAGGCATGTCCCTCGCCGAAGGAGTGGAGGGTGACGGCGGGCTGCCCCGCAAGATGCCCGGAGCCGAACTCGGCCACTGCCCGGGCGCCTTCGAGTACGACGGCCTCCGACCACAGGCCGGCGCGGCTGACCGTGCCGTCGGGGTGGCGGATGTCGACCGTCTCCTTCTCCGCCGGCGGCCAGAACTCCTCGACGCGCAGGCCCAGTACGTCGCGCAGCGGGGCGGGGTATCCGCCCAGGTGCACCCGGTCGCAGTCGTCGACGATGCCGGAGAAGAACGACACCAGCAGGTGGCCGCCGCCGCGCACGAACTCGGTGAGGCGTTCGGCGTCCCGTTCCTTCAGCAGGTACAGGTTGGGCGCGACGACGAGGCGGTAGCCGGAGAGGTCCCGGTCCGGGGGTACGACGTCACAGGCGATCCCGGCCTCGAACAGCGGCCGGTAGTAGGCGAGCGCGATGTCCATCTGGCTGAGCGCGGTGGACGGGTGCGAGTCCAGCTCCAGAGCCCACCAGCTGTTCCAGTCCAGCACCAGGGCGACCTCGGCGGTCGAGCGGGTGCCGGCGATCTGCGGCACGGAGGCCAACTCCCGCCCCAGCTCACGCACTTCACGGAAGGTACGGGTGTCGGTGCCGCCGTGCGGGACCATCGCCGAGTGGTACTTCTCGGCGCCGCCCCGGGACTGGCGCCACTGGAAGTACAGCACCGCGTCCGCGCCCTGGGCGACCGCCTGCCAGCTCCACAGCCGCATCCGCCCCGGCGGCTTGGGCCCGTTGCGCTCCCGCCAGTTCACCGCGCTGGGCGCCTGCTCCATCAGCATCCACGGCTGACCGGCGCGGGCGGAGCGGGTGACGTCGAAGATGAACCCGGCCGAGACGTGGGTGTCCTTGTCGTGCGGGTCCTGGTAGACGTCGACCGAGACGACGTCCTCCTCGGCGGCCCACCGGAAGGCGTCGACGGGCTTGTGGACGCCGATGAAGTTGGTCGTGACGGGCACGTCCGGGGTGATCCGCCGCAGGACCTCCTTCTCCACCAGGTAGCACTGCAGCAACGCGTCGTCGGAGAAGCGGGCGAAGTCCAGCTGCTGGGCGGGGTTGGGAAAGGTCGGCGCGAGCCGGGGCGGAAGCACCTCGTCGAAGCTGTCGTAGTGCTGGGCCCAGAAGGCCGTCGACCAGGCGTCGTTGAGCGCCTCGACGTCGCCGTACCGCTCGGACAGCCAGCGCCGGAAGTCGGCCGCCGACTCGTCGCACCAGCACTGCGGGGTGTGACAGCCGTACTCGTTGCCGATGTGCCACATCTCCAGCGCCGGGTGGTCGGCGTACCGGGTGGCCAGTCGCTCGACCAGACGCGCGGCGTACTCGCGGTACACGGCGCTGGAGGGGCAGTAGTGCTGGCGTCCGCCGGGCCACATGCGGCGGCCGTCGGCGGTCTCGGGGAGGATCTCGGGGTGCAGCCGGGACAGCCACGGTGGCGGGGAGGCCGTCATCGTGGCCAGACACACAGCCACACCCGCCCCGGCGAGGTTGTCCATGACCCGGTCGAACCAGCCGAAGTCGTACTCACCCGGCCTCGGTTCCACCTTGGCCCAGGAGAAGATCCCAGCCGTCACCATGGAGACGCCCGCCTCCTTCATCAGCGTGACGTCCTCGGCCCACACCTCCTCTGGCCACTGCTCGGGGTTGTAGTCGCCGCCGAAGGCGATCCCGGCCGGGCGCAGACGCCGCCGGCCGTCGATCGGTACTGAAGGTGCCTGATGCATGCGGGTCAGTTTTGGAGTGTCATCGCCACGCCGTCAAGATATATTCATAATTAATTGAAAGAGCTATGGTGGGTGTCGTCAGCAGGGTTCAGACAGGAGACGCACACGATGACGGAGTGCCGCAGGATGGCGGGACGCGTGGCGGTGATCACCGGCGCCGCGCACGGGATAGGCGCGGCCACGGCTCGAAGGCTCGCCGACGAGGGTGCGACCGTCGTGGTCACGGACGTGGACGACGCGGCGGGCAAGACACTTGTCGCGGACATCGAGGCCAGCGGCGGACAGGCGGAGTACGTACGCTGCGACGTGACCTCGGCCGCCGACTGGGAGAACCTGGCCCGCCACGTCGACGTGCGACACGGGCGGCTGGACGTGCTGCACAGCAACGCTTTCGCCCAACTCAGCAAACCCGCCCACGAGTTGAGCGAGGCCGAGTGGGACGGTCAGATGGCCGTCCTGCTGAAGCCGGCCTGGCGCGGGATGAAGACCTTCGCGGCCATGCTCCGCTGGGCGTCGGGGTCTGTCGTCCTCACCTCCTCGGTGCACGCGGTCATCGGCCTGCCCGGCCACGCCGCCTACGCCGCCGCGAAGGGCGCGCTGTGCTCGCTGGGGCGGCAGTTGGCCGTCGAGTACGGTCCTGACATCCGGGTCAACACGGTGCTGCCCGGACCCATCCTCACCGCGGCCTGGGAGGGGATCCCGGAGTCCGAGCGGGCGCGCAGCGTGGCGGCCACGGCGGCGAAGCGGTTCGGGCAGCCGGAGGAGGTCGCCTCGGCCGTCGCCTTCCTGGCATCGGCGGATGCCTCCTATGTGACCGGAGCGAGCCTGGTCGTCGATGGAGGATGGAGCGTCATGAAGGAGTCCTCGTGAGCGCCGCGTACCGCGCGGTGTGCCGTGCGCGGCATCCGCGAACAGGACCGATACGGAAACGGAGAACGTGGTGACCCATCCCGGTAGGGGGCTGCACGGCCAGGCGGTGGAAGAACTGGGCCGGCGCATCATCCGCGGCGACTACCCCCCGGGCTCCGTGGTGGACCCGGTCAAGTTCGAGACCGAACTCGGCGTCAGCAAGACCGTCGTGCGCGAGGCACTGCGCGTGCTGGCGGCCAAGGGGCTGCTCGAATCACGGCAGAAACGCGGTACGACCATCCGGCCCCGCGCCGACTGGAACCTGCTCGACAGCGACCTGCTGCGCTGGCAGGGCGGCAGCGCTCCCACCGACGGCTTCCTGGAAGACCTCGCCGAGGTCCGCGCCGTGGTGGAGCCCGCCGGAGCCCGGTTCGCCGCAACCCGCCGCACCGCAGCCGACCTGGACGCGATGCAGCAGGCGCTGGACGCGATGGCGGCGGCGGGGACGGACGCGGACGCGATGGTCGAGGCGGACCTGGCCTTCCACCGCGCCCTGCTGGACGCAGCCCACAACGAACTCCTCAGCCGGATGGAAGTCGTCATCGAGGCCGGTTTGCGGGTGCGCGACCGGATCGTTCACGGCGCCCGGCACTTCTCCGACTCCATCCCCGTGCACCAGAAACTGCTCGACGCCGTCGAAGCCGGCGATCCGGACGCCGCCGTGGCCGCCGTCGAGTCACTCCTGGCGCAGGCCTCCGACGACCTGGAGGCAGTACGGGCGCGGAAAGACCACGACGACGTCGCGACCGACCCGCTGCCGAAGGAAGTGCCTTGAAGATAACCGGACTTGAGACGTTCCTGGTGGCTCCGCGCTGGCTGTTCCTGCGCGTCGCCACCGACGAGGGCGTCACCGGCTGGGGCGAGCCGCTGATCGAGGGACGCGCCGAGACCGTGCGTGCCGCAGTCCACGAACTGGCCGACTACCTCGTCGGCCGGGACCCGCTGCGCATCGAGGACCACTGGCAGGTGCTCACCAAGGGCGGCTTCTACCGCGGCGGCCCCATCCTCTCCAGCGCCGTCGCCGGCATCGACCAGGCACTGTGGGACATCGCCGGCAAGACCTACGGCGTCCCGGTGCACCGCCTCCTCGGCGGCCCCGTCCGCGACCGCGTCCGGATGTACGCCTGGATCGGCGGAGACCGCCCCAGCGACGTCGCTGAACTGGCCGAGGAACAGATGAAGGCGGGCTTCACCGCCGTGAAGATGAACGGATCGGCCGAACTCGCCCCGATCGACACCCCGGCTCGCACCGCCGAGGTCGTCGAACGCGTCGCCGCCGTCCGCGAAGTGCTGGGCGACGAGCGGGACATCGCCGTCGACTTCCACGGCCGCGCCTCCACCGCCATGTCACGCCGCCTGCTGCCCCAACTGGAGCCGCTGCACCCGCTGTTCGTAGAGGAACCCGTCTCGCCGGAACACTCCGGCCACCTGCGCAGCCTGGTGGAGTCCACGAGCATTCCCCTCGCGACCGGCGAACGCCTTTACTCGCGCTGGGACTTCCGCGAGGTCATGACCAGCGGCATCGCCGTCGCCCAACCCGACCTGTCACACGCCGGCGGCATCTCCGAGGTGCGCCGCATCGCGGCCATGGCCGAGACGTACGACGTCACCGTGGCTCCCCACTGCCCCCTCGGCCCGATCGCCCTGGCCGCGAGCCTCCAGATCGCCTTCGCCGTACCGAACTTCCTCATCCAGGAACAGAGCATGGGCATCCACTACAACCAGCAGTGCGACCTGCTGGAGTACGTCATGGACCCCGAACCCTTCCGGTTCCAGGGCGGATACGCCGTCGTCTCCACGCGCCCGGGGCTCGGCGTCGAGATCGACGAGAAGGCGGTACGCCACGCCGCCGAGACCGGACACCGCTGGCGCAACCCCGTATGGCGCGGCCCCGACGGGGCGTTCACCGAATGGTGACCACCGCCAGGCCCTCGCACCCCACGCACAAGGAGAGCTTGCTCCCATGAACCTGGTGGAATCGCTTCGAGCCCACCGCCTGCTGGCGATCGTCCGCGGCAAGGATCCCGCCGCGGCCCTGCGCACCGTACGCACTCTCGCCGAGGAGGGCATCGCGGCCATCGAGGTCTCACTGACCACCGCCGACGCCCTGACTGTGATCAAGCAGGCGCGCACCGAACTGGGCCCCGGCGCACTTCTCGGCGCCGGAACCGTGCGCTCGGCCGCGGACGCCACCCGCGCCATCGACGCCGGGGCGTCCTACCTCGTCACTCCGGCACTGGTCGACGGGCTGGAGTCCTGCGGCATACCCGTTCTGATGGGAGCCCTGACACCGAGCGAGATCGAGATCGCCATCGCGCGGGGCGCCGTCGCGATCAAACTCTTCCCCGGCGCGCTCGGCGGGCCCGGCTATCTGCGGGCGCTGCGCGACCCCTTCCCCGAGGTGCCCTTCGTGCCCGTCGGCGGAGTGGATGCCCAGGCGGCCCGCGACTACCTGGACCGGGGTGCGGTCGCCGTCGGCGTCGGCTCACCTCTCGTGGGGGACGCGGCCGACGGCGGTGACCTGGACCAACTTCGCGCCCGCGCGGTCACGTTCCGCGAGGTGGCCGCAGGGGAGACGCCGTGACGACACCTGATCACCAGGCCCCGCCCGAAGTGGTGACCTTCGGCGAGACGATGGCCGCGCTGCGCGCCCACGCCGCCCTGCGGCTCGGCGGCAGTCTCGGCCTGTCCGTCGCGGGCGCCGAGTCCAACGTCGCCATCGGTCTCGCCCGGCTCGGACACCGGGTGCGCTGGGTCGGCAGGGTCGGCGCGGACGAAATCGGCGCGCTGGTACTGCGCACACTGCGCGCCGAGGGCATCGACACCGACCACGCGGTCACCGATCACACCGGCCGGCCCACGGGGCTTCTGCTGACCGAACCCCGCCTGGGCACACTCACGCGCGTCAGCTACTACCGTGCCAATTCCGCCGGTTCGGCCCTCTCGCCGGCCGACGTACTGCCCGCGCTGGCCTCGCGACCCCGCATCCTGCATCTGACCGGCATCACACCGGCGCTCAGCGCATCGGCGGCCGGGACCGCCCTGGCCGCCGTCAAGGCCGCCCGCGACGGCGGCATCACCGTATGCCTTGACGTCAACTACCGCTCCCGGCTCTGGACTTCGGACCGCGCCCGCACAGCGCTCCGGCCGCTGCTGGCCCGCACCGACCTGCTCATCGCCTCCGAGGACGAGCTGCCACTGGCGCTGGAACGGCCGGGCGCGGGCGAATCCGGGAACGTGCAACGCATCCTGGCCGCGGGCGTGACCGAGGTGGTCATCAAACGCGGCGCACGTGGTGCGACCGCCTTCACCGCCGACGGGGCGACCGACTGCCCGGCGCGACAGGTCGGTGCGGTCGACCTGGTCGGCGCGGGCGACGCCTTCGTGGCCGGATACCTGTCCGGGCACCTCCACGGCGTGGACATCCCCGCCCGGCTGCACCGGGCCGTCACCACCGCGGCCTTCGCCGTCGCCACCCGGGGTGACTGGGAGGGCCTTCCGACGCGGGACGAACTCGGCCTGTTCGACCAGCCCGAGGGCACGACCATCCGCTGATCCGGAGGACTGATCATGGCATCCACGTCAGTACCGGCGGCGGTCGTCGTCGACGGCGCGTACGAACTCGCCGAGGGCGGTCGCTGGGTCGACGACCGGTACGTGTACGTCGACATCCTCAGCGGCCGGCTCTTCGAACTGCGCGACGACACCGACCCGTCGGCTCCGCGTCAACTGGCGTGGCTCGACGTGCCGTTGGGCGCCGTCGCGCCGGTGGGCGACCGGCCGGGCGCATGGATCGCCGCCGCCGGCACCGGCATCGCGCTGCTCACCCCCGACGGCGCACTGGAATGGCTGGACCGCCCCGAGGACCGCACCCCGGTCCCCAGCCGGATGAACGACGGCGTCGCCGACCCCGCCGGCCGCTTCTGGGCAGGCAGCATGGCCTACGACGGCACCCACGGCGCGGGCTCGCTCTACCGGACCGACCCCGACGGCACGGTCGTACGCGTCCTCGACGGCCTGACCATCGCCAACGGCCCGGCGTTCACTGCCGACGGCGCGATCATGTACCTCGCCGACACGGCCGCCGGCACGATCCTGCGCTGCCGCGTCGATCCCGTCTCGGGCGAACTCTCCGGCGGCCCGGAGACCTTCGCCCAACTGCACGACGGCGAAGGCAGCCCCGATGGAATGACCGTCGACGCCGAGGGCTGCCTGTGGGCCGCGATGTGGGGCGCCGGCGCGGTCCGCCGGTACCACCCCGACGGCAGCCTGCTCCACACCGTGACCGTCCCCGCCCCGCACCCCACGTCGGTGTGCCTGCATCCCATTGACAACCGTCTCTACGTCACCACGGCCCGGTATGGGGTGAAGAGCCCGACCGCCGCCTCCGGCGCGGTGCTGAGTATCCCCGTACCGGTCCCGGGAACGGCAGGTTGCACCTGGCGTGCAGGTCGTCCCGTGCCCAAGGGGTAGTGCATCTGGGCCGTTCGGCCGACAGTCCTCCTGGATCGGCTCGCGCATGCGGCTGATCCGGACGCCGTTGCCGAAGGCGAGTCGCTTTACCCCGTGTGGCCGACACCCGGATCCGAACCGCTCAGTCGGTCATGGCGTCGCGGGCGAGCGCGGTGTCGACGAATTGCTCGAAGCGGACGATGAGTCCACCCCGTACGACGAAGTGATGGGCGACGCGGACGTCGATCGGCTTGCCGGTGGCCTTGTTGGTCGCGGTGTAGCGGGCGAGGACGACGACGCTCTCACCGTTGACGACGAAGGTGTCGTCGTGCGCGGTCCACCCGTCCCAGCTCTGGCCGAGCTTCTCCATCACGCTGGACGTGACACCGTCGGGGGTGCGGTAGGTGCCTGCGAGCGGGAAGCCGGCCATCTCCGTCCACTCCACGTCGGGAGCGAGCGTGGCGCGCAGGGCTTCCAGGTCACCGGCTGCGGAGGCCGGATACTGGCGGCGTACGACGTCGGCGGGGGTGGTGGATGCGGCGAACTCGTCTATGGTCAGCCCCACTTCATCTCGCCCTTGGCGACCTTCGCGCCGATCTGAGCGGCGATGAGCATCCCGTTGTCGGGGTAGCGCTTGACGAGCGCCTCGGTGAGCGCGGCGCCGTCGGCCGCCTTGGCCAGCTCCTCCTCGAAGGCGAGGAGGTAGTCGCGGGTGGCGGTGATGGCGGAGGCGTCGGCCGGGGTGGCGGGCAGGCGGTGGCCAGGTACGACCAACTCCGGTTCGAGGGCGGCCATTTCGTCCAGGAGATCGATCCAGGCGGCGCGGTCGCCAGGGGTGGGGGTGTCGGCGACCCAGACGTGTTCCTGCTGGAAGAGGAGGACGCCGCCGAGGAGGGCGCGGTGCTCGGCCTGCCAGAGGTAGTGGCGGTCGGGCAGCGCGGCCGGGCCGCCCTTGAGCTCGAAGCGGTGGCCCTCCAGGGCCAGGGCGTCGCCGGTCAGCGGTGTGAGGTCGACCAGGCGGGTGGGGAGGTTCGGGCCGAGCGCGGCCCACGCCTTGAGCTTGCCTTCGTAGGAGTGCTGGATGTGCTCGATGACGAGCGGGGTGGCGACGAAGGTTGCGTTGGGGAAGGCGTCAGCGATCACTTCGGCGCCGAAGTAGAAGTCGGGGTCGGCGTGGCTGACGAAGACGGTGGTGAGCTTCTTGCCGGAGTCGAGGATCTCGGCGGCGAGGCGGTGGCCGTCGGCGCGGGTGAAGGCGGCGTCCACCAGGAGGGCCTCGTTCTCGCCGGTGATGAGGGTGGCGGTCTTGTTCTTGCTGCCGGCCGGGAAGTCCAGGTCGAGGACCTTGAAGGTCAGGGTGCTCATGGATGACTCCTTGCAGAAAGAGATGAGCAGGGTGGGCGGGGACGGGGGAAGTTCAGTGGGCGCGGAGCGTCGCCAGGCGTCGGTCGATCTCGTCGGCGGTGGCGCGGCCGTGGGCCAGAGGAGTGACGGAGTCGCCGTCGACGGCCAGGAGGGTGGGGAAGCCGGTGACACCCAGTGAGGCGGAGCGGTGGAAGTCGGCGCCCGCCGCTACCCGCGTCTCGGACCTGTCGAAGGCGGCGAGGACGGCGTCGGCGTCCAGCCCTGCCTGCTCGGCGAGCTTCCGGTAGGTCGCGGAGTCGGAGAGGCTGAGGCCGTCGATGTAGAAGGCCCGCTGCAGGGCGACGGCCAGCTCCGCCGCGCGGGCCGGTGCGGCCCGGCGCAGGGCGGCGACACCGCGTGCGGCGGCCTCCGAGTCCATCACGAAGGAGCCGTCGGCGATCAGCTTCTCGTAGGCCTCGCCGAACTCGGCGCCGGTCAGCTCGGCGATCTTGGCATTCGCGCCCTGGACGTAACCGAACTCGCGGATCGGTACCCGGCGCGATCCTGTGAACAGGCCGCCGGAGACGACTTCGACCGGCAGGTCGGGGTGACGGAGGCGACCTCGCTCAGTGTTCCGGAGAACCCGTGCGACCAGCCGCAGTAGGCGTCGAAGACGTAGACGAGCTTCATCGAAGACCTCGGCAGAGGAGCGGTGCTCGCCGGTTGCGAGCGATTCACCTGACAGAACAGTAACTGACGTGTCAGATATTTCTGGATGCTTGTGAACCGGGACACATAGGTGTGGCTGACGTCACTACAGCAGTGCGGTCGCTGGTCCGCAGGTCAGGGCAGGCGGGGGAGCAGGTCCCGGGCCGTGTGGCTGAGGATGCGGAGATCCTCCGCGAACCGCTTCCGGTCGGCCGCAGGCAGTGGGTCCACGAGGTACCGCTTGATGTTCTCCAGGTGGACATGGGAGGCGCGTACGACGGTCTCCTCGCCTTGCGGAGTCAGGCGTACCAGCCGCCCGCGCCGGTCGTCCGGATCTTCCGCGCGCTCGACCAGCCCGGCAGCCTCCATGCGGTCCACCAGCCGGGTGGCGCCGCCCGTCGTCAGGATCTGTTCCTGGGCGACGGCTCGCATGGAGAGCCCCGGCTCGCCGGCCCGGCCGAGGATCAGCAGTACCTCGAACATCAGATGGCTGATGCCGCACTCGACTTCGAGTGCCCGGCCAAGGATGTACTCCAGCCGGTTGGCCGCGCCCTGTAGCCGGCCGAACGCCAGGATGAGTTCGTGATCCGCGGCCTGTTTCGCCGTCGTGATCTCCGCCTGCTCGCCCACGGTCGCGCCGCCCCTCTGGTCGTCTCGGTACCACCGTACCGATCATGCCCCGGACAGCGGCGACGGCGGTGGACATCGGTGCTACGCGCCCGGGTGCAGCCCGAGCCAGCCAGGTGTCGGGTCGTCCTTGGCCTTGCCGAAGTGCAGGGCCGAAGGTCTGCTTCCATCGCTCGACGCCGACGCGGTCGGCCATGAAGGGGGGAAGCCGTCCATGTGGGCGTCGGGGTACTCCCACAGCGGCTTCAGGCCTGCCGGGGGAGTGATGTCGGTGCGGACGGACCGGCCGTTGAAGGATCCGTTCTGCATCTCTCTCGACAGCTGTCAGTGAGGAAGAGCTTGGCGGCCGTGGAGTTCTTGGCCTGCCTGAGGATCGCCGTGCGCTGACCCCAGCCCGTGAACGGGTGCCTGGCAGTTGAACGTCCCTTACGCGGCCCGGCGTTGAGGCCTCAGTACGACGGCTGTGCCGTGGACCGTCGCGGCACCAGCGTGGGGGAGAGGGTGACCTTGGCCGACGGGCGGTCGCGATCGGCGATGCGCTCCAGGAGGAGCCGTACGGCATTTTTGCCCATCTCGTAGCCTGCCTGGTCGACGCTGGTGAGGGAGATCGGGCCGAACGCGGCGAACGTGGTGTTGTCGTAGCCCGCCACCGACAGGTCACCGGGCACGGATAGCCCGGCCTCGGCGACCGCCTCCAGCACGCCCATGGCAACGATGTCCGCTCCCGCGAAGACGGCCGTGGGCCTGACCGGGCGTGCGAGCAGCTCCTTCGCGCCGTCGTACCCGCCCTGCTGGGTGTAGCTGGTGGAGACGACGTCGATCTCCTCGTCCAGGCCGAGTTTGCGCATGGCCTGCAGGTAGCCGTCGGCGCGCTGGGCGTTGGGCATTTCGACGCTGCGTGTGGGGTCGGTCTCGTGGTGTTCGATGTGGGCGATCCGGCGGTGGCCGAGTGCGGCGAGGTGGCCCACGATAAGGGCGGCGCCCGCGACGTCGTCGTCCGTGACGGTGTCGTAGGCCGGGGAGTGCCCGTGGCGGCCGACCACGACGGTCGGGACGGCGGTGGCGACGCGTTCGAGATGGGGGCGCGGCGAGACGGGGGCGACCAGGACGAGGCCGTCCATGCCGCGGTCGATCATGGCCTCGGTGACGCGGGCCTCCTCCTTCTCTCCGTTGCAGCCCGGGCCGAGGAGGACCTGGTAGTCGGTGTCCGCCAGGCAGCCGGTGACGCCGTCGAGGATCTCGGGGAAGAAGGGGTTGCGGATGTCGGGCAGCATCACGCCGATGGTGTACGTCTGCCCGCGCAGCCCCCGCGCGGCCGCCAGGGGCCGGTAGCCCAGCTCATCGATCGCGCGGCGCACCTTGGCCCGCATCTCCGGGCTGGCCCCGTAGGCGTTGCGCAGCACCTTGGACACGGCGGTGGTGGACACCTGCGCGTGCCGGGCGACGTCGACGATGGTGACGCGGCGGGGCGAGACGGGCGGCTCCATGCGGCTTCCTCCGACGTCGTGGGCAACGTTGGCGGAAAGTGTACGGACGAACCTCCTGCTCGGTAAGAGCGATCACGGCAAGACCCACAGAGCCGGTCGAGGCCTTTCCGTAACAATCGTGCAGCGTGCGCGGCATCTTGACGTCACGTAGAGGGCTCTCTAGGGTCTGGCAGCACCCCGTGGGAAACGTTGCCCACTGGCCACCGGAGGCGCGTCCCCTGGTGTCGTCCGCACCCCACAACCCAAGAAGTCGGCAGGTGTCTCACCCCGTCTGGCCGGTGCGCCCTTCACCGGGCTCTCTTTGAAACGTTTCAAGGAAGCAGGTCCGCCCGTGACTCTCGCCCCGAACGCCCAACTCCCGGATCGCGACCATCCTCCGGACAGCGCCCCGCTTGCCCGTGTCCGCCGTGCGCGCACCACGCCTCCGTGGTGGTTCATGGCGCCGGCTCTGCTCCTGTTCGCCTTCGTCGTCCTCGTGCCGAGCGCACGTGGCGTGTACTACGCGTTCACCGACTGGGACGGCCTCGATCCCCACTTCTCCTTCGTGGGCCTGGGCAACTTCGCAGACATGCTCCGCGACGGCGACGCGATGCAGGCCGTCTGGCACACCCTGCTGATCGCCGTGTCGATCACCGTCGTACAGAACGCGGTGGGTCTGCTGCTGGCCCTGGGCGTCAACTCGGCCATCAAGTCCCGCAACGTACTCCGGGTGTTGCTGTTCGCCCCGGCCGTGATCACTCCGATCGTGACCGCCTATCTGTGGCGCGACCTGCTCGGTCCGGACGGGGCGGTCAACAGCCTGCTCGGGGCGGTCGGACTCGACGGCTGGCGGCAGGACTGGCTGGGCAGCCCGAACCTGGCGCTCTGGGCGGTGGTCGGAGTGATCGTGTGGCAGTTCGCCGGCTACTCGATGATCATCTTCCTGGCCGGGCTGCAGTCGGTACCCCAGGAGATCCACGAGGCGGCGGCCCTCGACGGCGCCGGACCCGTACGGCGTTTCTGGTCGGTCACCAGACCTCTGCTGGCCCCTGCGTTCACCATCAACCTGATGCTGTCGATCATCGGCGGCATCAAACTCTTCGACCAGGTCTACGCGCTGACCGGCGGCGGACCTGGCCACGCGACGGACACCCTGTCGACCCTCATCTACAAAGACGCCTTCACCCTGGGCGAGTTCGGCTACAGCATCGCCCTCGCGGTGGTCCTGACGATCATCGTCGCGGTCGCTTCCACCGGCCAGTACGCCGTGCTGTCCCGCAGTGAGAGGGCCGCGTCATGAACCGCTACCGCCCCCGCACGCTCGCCCTCGAACTGGCCATGATCTTCGCCGCGTTGGTCGTCGGCTTCCCGGTGTACGTCCTGGTCAACCTGTCCGTGCGACCGGCCTTGGACACCTCCTCGCCCATCCACCCGACCACCTCGCCGACTCTGGAGAACTTCTCCCGCGCCTGGCAACAGGGCGCGCTCGGCGGGGCGTTGGCCAACAGTGTGCTGGTGACGGTGTGCAGCGTGGTGATCGTGCTGGCGGTCTCCTCCCTCGCCGCCTACCCGCTGGCCCGCGTCACGGCCCGCTGGTCACGGGGCACCTACCTGCTCGTCCTCCTCGGCCTGGTCCTGCCCTTCCAACTCGCCTCGCTCCCGCTCTACCAGACCATGCGCGACCTCGGCTTGCTCGGCACCCCCTGGGCCCTCGTCCTCTTCTACTCCGGCCTGCAGGTGCCCTTCACCGTCTTCCTCTACGTCGGCTTCCTGCGCGCCCTGCCCCGCGACTTCGAGGACGCCGCCCTCATCGACGGCTGCACCCCGCTGCAGGGCTTCCGCCATGTCGTCCTGCCCATGCTCAAACCCGTCACCGTGACCGCGCTCGTGCTCAACGCGGTCGCCGTCTGGAACGACTTCTTCACCCCGCTGCTGTACCTCAGTGGCAGCGCCCAGCAGACCATGCCGGTCGCCATCGCCGGCTTCGTCGGCCAGTACGTCACCGACTGGAACCTCATCTTCGCCGCACTGGTGATCAGCATCCTGCCCGTCCTGCTCGTCTACTTCCTCCTGCAGCGCAGCATCATCAACGGCTTTGCCGGAGGGCTGCGGGGATGACGCCCCGCCTTTTGCTCTTCAAGGGAGACACCATGAAGACTCGCACACTCACGCCACTGGTCGCCGCGACGACGGCTGCCGCTCTCCTGGCCGCCTGCAGTGGCGGCACCAAGTCCGGAGGATCCGGTGGCGGCGGCTCCAAGACGCTGACGCTCGCCTCCGTCGACCAGGGGTCGGTCGAGGACGTCGTCAAGGCGTTCGAGAAGGCCAACCCGGGCGTCAAGGTCCGCTACACCACCAGCGGCGCCGACCAGTACCAGCAGCAGATCCGCACCCAGCTCTCCTCCGGCACGGCACCCGACGTGATGTCGGTCTGGCCGGGCAACGGCAACCCCGGCGCCACCTACGTCCTGGCAAAACCGGGCTACCTGCGCGACCTTTCCGACCAGCCCTGGGCCGCCCGGATGCCCGAGGCGATCAAGACGGTCGCCCAGTACCAGGGCAAGACGTACAACGCGATCTTCGGGCAGAACGGCATCGGCGCGGTCTACAACGAGCAGGCCATGGCGAAGGCCGGACTCACCCCGCCGGACACCTGGACGAAGCTGCTGGCGTTCTGCCGCGCCGCCAAAGCCAAGGGCACCCCGGCTTTCGCGCTGGGCATCCAGGACAACTGGGTGACCCAGCTCGTGCTGTACGCGATGGTCGCCACGACCGTCTACAGCCCGGACCGTGACTTCGACGAGAAGATGCAGGCCGGGCAGGCCACCTTCGCCAAGTCGCCGTGGACCACGGCGCTGGACAAGTACCTGACGATGGAGAAGACGGGCTGCTTTCAGAAGAACCCGCTCGGCACCAACTACGAGGCCAGCCAGCAACTCGCGGCCACCGGCAAGACCCTCGGCATCGTCCAGGGCAACTGGGTGATCGCCCTGCTCAAGCAGAAGAACCCCAAGGCCACCTTCACCCTCAAGCCTCTTCCCGCCACCGACGATCCGGCCGAGACCCTCATCCCGGCCGCGGCAGGCGCCGGCTACGGCGTCAACGCCAAGGCCAAGAACCCCGAACTGGCCCTGAAATTCGTGAACTTCGTGATGTCCCCGCAGGGCATGAACCTGTTCGTCAAGAAGCAGGGCGGCCTGCCCTCGCTCCCGGACACCGGCTTCCAGGCCGACCCCTCCCTCACCGAACTGTCGCAGTTCATCCAGAGCAACCGCACCGTGCCGTTCATGGACCAGCGCTGGCCCGACGCCAAGGTGCAGCAGGCCATGCTCAGCGGTCTCCAGGAGATCTTCAGCGGACAGTCCACGCCTCAGAAGCTCCTCAAGGAAATGGACACCGACTACAAGGCCGGCTCGTGAGTGCCGTGCCGCCGACCGAAAGGGCAAAGGTGTGAGCAATGAAGTCCGCAGCGCAGAGATCAGCGACCCCGAGAACCGGCCAGACGGCGATGCCGGCCCGCGCCGCCGGACCGTGCTCGCCGCCACCGCCGGCGCAGTGCCGGTGGTGACCGGCGTGATGGGAGCCGGCGCGACCGCGCAGGACGCACCGACTCACCCCGTGGAGGACGGCGCCGTGTACGGACTGACCGTGGAGCACCGCACCGACCCGCTCGGTGTGGACGCGGCGCACCCGCGCTTCGGATGGCGGATGCGGTCCGTCGGGCGCGGGCGGAGCCAGGGCGCCTACGAGATCATGGTGGCCGCCACACCGGGCAAACTGACGCGTGATCGGGCCGACGTCTGGAGCAGCGGCCTTGTCCAGTCCTCGGAGTCGGTGGCCGTTCGCTTCCGGGGCACGCCCCTCAAGGCCTCGACCCGCTATTACTGGACCGTCACGGTCTGGGACACCGTGGGCCGCCTGGTCGGCACAGGACCTGTGGCCTCCTTTGAGACCGGCCTGTTGAGCACCGACGGCACCACCGGCTGGGACGGCGCCCAGTGGATCGGGATGAAGGGGAAGGCGCCCAACTCACCCGGCGCACCGATGCTGCGCACCGAGGCACCACTGCGGGGCCGGGTCCGCGAGGCACGCCTCTACCTCTCCGCCCTCGGGGTCTATGGTGCCCACATCAGCGGTCAGCACGTCACCGTCCCGCAGGACGACGGCACCACCCTCGAACTGCTGCCCCCGGGCTGGACGAACTACGACGCCCGCGTCAACTACCTCACCTACGACGTCACGCACCTCGTGGCCCGGGAACCGGTCGTCACCCTGGCGGCCGTCCTGGGCAACGGCTGGTACAACGGCCGTATCTCCGACGGCAGCACCTACTACTCCAAGAACGGCAACGCCCTCGCCCTCAAGGCCAAACTGCTGATCCGCTATACCGACGGGACGACCCAGCCCGTCGTCACCCGCCCGGACGGCTCCTGGAAGGCCACCGACACCGGCCCCTACCGGGCCGACGACATCTACGACGGCCAGACCTACGACGCCCGCAAGGAATTGCCGGGCTGGACGTCGGCAGGCTTCGACGCCTCCGGCTGGTCGGACACGGAACGCGTCGCCTTCGAGACCAAGTACCCGGACGCCCGACTCACGGCCTACCCGGCCGAGACCGCCCGTCTGGTGAGCCGCTGGGACCGCCGACCCCAGTCGATCACCGTCTTCACGGGAGTCACCGGTGACGGTAAGGGCCGTATCATCGTAGACCCCGACCGCACGGTGACCGAGCCGCACCGGGCGGCCACCGCGCGGACCACCCTCGGTCCTGGCGACACCGCCGTCTTCGACCTAGGCCAGAACATGGTCGGCGTTCCCCGCTACAGCCTGCGCGGCCCGGCCGGCGCACAGGTCACCTTCCAGTTCGGCGAGATGCTCAACGACAGCAGCGCCGGCGCGGACGGCCCCGAGGGTTCCCTCTACCGAGCCAATCTCCGCAGCGCCAAGGCCACCAGCACCTACATCCTCAAGGGCGACCGGCACGGGGAGACGCACCAGGACTCCCTGACCTTCTACGGCTTCCGCTACGCATCCGTCACCGCGACCGAAACGGTCACGATCGCCGGCCTGACCGGCAGGGTCGCCACCTCCGCGATCCACGAGACCGGGGCGGTCACCACAGACGATCCCGACACCAACCAGCTGATCAGCAATATCCGATGGGGCCAGCGCGGCAACTACCTCTGGGTGCCCACCGACTGCCCGCAGCGCGACGAACGCCTCGGCTGGACCGGCGACACCCAGGTCTTCTCCGCCACGGGCCTGTACAACGCGGACGCGGGCCCCTTCCTCGGCCACTTCCAGGAGACCGTGGTCGACTCGGCGACCATCTACGGCCAGGACAAGGCCCAGTTCACCGGCGTTGCTCCCGGCGGTCGTTACAACTTCCCCGGCGGCGGCAGCGGTTGGGCGGACTGCGGGGTCATCCTCCCGTGGACGCTGTGGCAGATGACTGGCGATCCGGCCGCCGTCGAGCGCAGCTGGCCCGCCATGACTCGCTACCTCGACTGGATCCGGCAGCAGACCGGCGAGACCTACGCCGGCCAGGGCTCCCTCACCGGCGACTGGCTCGCCCCGCAGAAGACCAGCGCCCAGCTCATGAGCGACGTCTGCTACGGCTATGTCGCCAGACTGATGGCGCAGCTGGCCCGCGCGATCGGCAGGACGGCGGAGGGGGAGACGTACGATCGGCTGTTCGCGCATGTCAAGCAGGCGTTCATCGCCAAGTACCTGAGCACCGAGGGCGGCACGGTCACGGTCAAGTCCAGCTTGGGCGACGCCTCCCCGATCGAACCGGGGTCCGACCCCAACCAGAAGACGGAGGACAACACCCAGACCGCGCTGCTGTGGGTCCTCAAGCTCGGCTTCTACGACACCGAGGCCCAACGCCGCGCCCTGGTCGGCCACTTGGCGGACAACATCGGCAACGACGTGGCCTACAAGGCGGCCCATCCGACCAGCAGCCGGGTCAAGTACGCGCAGAACACCCTGTCCGTCGGCTTCCTGGGCGTCAACGTCCTCGCCCCCGTCCTCAGCGACGAGGGCCGCTCGGATCTGGCGTACAAGCTGCTGCACCAGGACGCGCTGCCCTCGTGGCTCTTCTCGGTCAGGAACGGCGCCACCACCGTGTGGGAGCGCTGGAACTCGTACTCCAGGGAGGCCGGGTTCGGCCCGGTCAGCATGAACTCCTTCAACCACTACGCCTACGGCGCGGTCATGGAGTGGATGCACGCCTATATGGCAGGCATCGCCCGCGACCCGGACAGCCCCGGGTTCAAGCACTTCCTCCTGCAGCCGCACCTCGACCCGACCGGGAAGATCACGTGCGTCGCCGGGCGGCACGAGTCGCCGTACGGCGAGATCAGTAGCGAGTGGCGGGTGACGGACGGCGGCGGGGCGCTGTCGTACGCGGCGGTCGTCCCCGCGAACAGCGAGGCCACCCTGCGTCTTCCGGCCCTCTCGGCCGACTCCGTCCGCGAGGGGCGGACTCCGCTGGCCCGGGTGGACGGAGTGCGGTTCACCGGACATGCGGACGGCGTGGCCTCGTACCTGCTGCCGTCCGGGTCGTACCGCCTGACGAGCAGGCTCCACTGAGGCCGTGAGGCTTTCAGCCAGCCCATGATTGAAACGTTTCAATCTCTTTCGAAGGGAACCCCTGTGAGAGGCACCCACACCGGTGCGGCAGCCGCGGTCGCGGCCGCACTGGCACTCACCGTCTCCGGCCCGGCCCAGGCCTCGCCTCAGATGTCCAGAGCCCCACAACCGTCCGCTGTCGACCTGAAGACGGAGAACAAGGCCGACCCGATCGGCCTCGACGATCGCGCGCCCCTGCTCTCCTGGCGTTCGGCGGGAAGCCCGCAGGCCGCTTACGAGATCAGGGCAGCCCACTCGGCGGACGTACTCCGCAAGGGTCGGGCCGACGTCTGGCGAACGGGCCGGGTCATCTCGACCTCATCCGCCAACATCCCCTTCACCGGCGCTCTCACGGCCCGGGAGGCGGTCGCCTGGCAGGTCCGGGTGTGGGACGGCGCCGGTCGTGTCTCGCCGTGGAGCTCGCCGGTCACCTTCGAGATGGGCCTGCTGAACGCGTCGGACTGGTCCGCCCGCTGGATCGAGAACGCCTCCTACGACTACACGCGGCCGGACGGCTCGGTCTCGCCGCTGCCCGTCTTCGGCCAGTCGTTCGCCGTGCACGGCAAGGTGGCCAAGGCCCGGTTGTACATGACCGGCCTGGGAATGTACGCCACCTCCCTCAACGGCAGACCCGTCAGCACGAACGTGCTGGAGCCCGGTCAGACGACGTACTCGGCCGAGGTCGACTACCGCACCTACGACCTCACCGGCCAACTACGCGACGGCGTCAACACGCTGGGCATCGAGACGGGCAGCGGCGCCTCCCAGCGCGTCAAGACGCCCGGGCACTACTTCTTCGGCGGCCGCCTGGAGACGTACACCGTGTACGGCGAGCCGAAGGCCATCGCCCAGCTGGAGATCACCTACGCGGACGGGCGCCGCGAGACCGTCAAGACGGACACCTCCTGGCGGACCGCCCTGGGACCGACCACCTACTCGTCATGGTGGAGCGGCGAGGAGTACGACGCCCGCCGGTCCGCGACCGCTCCCACCTCTGCCGCAAGGCTGGACGGGCCGGAGTGGCAGAACGCATCCCTGGTCCAGCTCAACTCCACCTCGACCCCACGCGACACCACACCCCTGCGGGCCGACCCCCGGCCCCCGGTCACGGTCGCCACGACACTCGAGCCGGTGTCCAGCACACCGGACGGCAAGGGGGCGTACATCCTCGACTTCGGCGCCAACCGCTCCGGATGGCCCAGCCTGAAGGTCTCGGGTCCGGCCGGGACCACGATCTCCATGATTCCGGCGGAGAAGCTCAAGGCCGACGGAACCCTGGACATCTCCTCCACCGGAGCGACCGCCACGGACCAGATCGCCTACCGCTACACCCTCTCCGGCCACGGCCCGGAGACCTGGCACCCGCGCTTCACCTACAGCGGCTTCCGCTACCTGAAGGTCGACGGCCTGTCCGCGGCCCCGAAGGCCGACACCGTCACCATGCAGGTGATCCACGCTGCCAACCCCCGGGCCAGTGACTTCACCTCGTCGAGTCAGCTCATCAACGAGATCCACGCCATCACCCTGCGTTCGATGCAGAGCAACATGATGTCGGTCCTCACCGACTGCCCTGACCGGGAGAAGGGCCCCTACACCGGCGACAATCTCCACAACATCGACGCCCTGCTCACCGACTACGACCTGTCCTCCTATGAGCCGCAGCTGGTGCGCAACATGGCCACCGCCCAGCGTCAACCTGGCGACGAGTCACCGGGGTTGATCGCCAACATCGCACCCGAGTTCCACCGGGTCGCACCGGTCAAGCTCCAGTACCCGCAGGGGACGATCGAGTTCCTCGACGAGGTCAACTGGGGCGGAGCCGTCATCCGTATCCCCTGGCAGCTCTACACGACCTACGGCGACACCCGCACCATGACGCTGTACTACGACACCATGGTCAAGTGGCTCGACTACGAAGCCGCCAACAAGGCCGCGAACAACGGCGACATACCGGGCCTCGGTGACTGGTCCGCCGGCGACAACACCACGCCCATGCAACTGGCGATCCTCGCCGGCCACTACACCGCCGCGCACGACATGGCGCAGATCGCGAAGGTCCTGGGGAAGAAGGCGGACCAGGGCAAGTACGCCGCCCTTGCCTCGACCCTGGCCGACGAGTTCACCACCAGGTTCCGCCACGAGGACGCCAGGGGTGTCTACTACGGCAGCGACAGCGAGACCTCCAACGCCATGGCTCTGGACGCCGGCCTGGTACCCGCCGCCGACCGGCAGCAGGTCCTCGACCGGCTGGTCGCCTCCGTCCGCAAGGCCGGTGACCACATCACCAGCGGTTCGGTCGGGCTCGGTCCTCTCTTCCGGGCCCTGCACGCCGGCGGGCGCGACGACGTCATCTACGACATGGTCGTCAACCCCACCTCACCCGGCTACGGCTACCTCGTCGCCAGCGGCCACACCACCCTCTCCGAGTCCCTCGACGGCTCCGGCTCACAGAACCACCACTTCCTCGGCCAGGTCGACGCCTGGCTCGTCAACGGACTCGCGGGCATCAACCAGACCGCCGACTCCGTCGGTTACCACGAGCTGGAGATAGCCCCGGCCGTCGTCGGAGACCTCACCCACGCCTCCGGCAGTTACCGCACCCCGCAAGGGGTGGTCAGCAGCGCCTGGCACAAGGACAGCCGAGGGCGCTTCACGCTGAAGGTCAGCGTCCCGGTCGGTAGCACCGCGGTGGTCCGGGTGCCCGCTCGGGCACATGACCACGTTACCGCCAACGGCACCACGCGGCCCTCCTCCCAGGACCGTACGGCCACCACGGCGAACTACCGTATCTCCGCGGGCAACTACACCTTCACCGTCGGCTGAGTCCGCGTCCCGCAGGGGGCTCTTGCGAGGCCCCTGCGGGACGACGTGTCTTCGCGAAGGGCAGCTGGCCACACACGGTGGGCGATGACCTCGACCGGGTACCGGTGCCCCTTGTACGACGGCGACACGTCCCTCACGGACAACCCCTCCAGCCTGATCACCCCAAGATCAGCCCACGGGCCAGCCAATGTGACAGCGCCCAAGATCCACCACGTCAGGGACACCACGTACGCCGAGGACGCCTCCCGCGTACGCACCGGCACCGCTCCACGTGCCATGGCATCCCTGCGCTACCTGGCCATCGGCGCTCTCCGACTCACCGGCCAGACGAACATCGCCGCCGGGCTCCGCCACCACACCCGCGACACCAACCGCCCGCTGATCAGCCTCGGAATCGTGTGATCAACCCGGATCATCACCTGAACGACGTGGCCCTGGAACGGACGGCGTCATCCGTCGTGGCAGAGGGGTGCTTCCGGAATGGCGATGCCCAGACTCTCCCTTTCAGTAATGGTGAATTCTCGGTAACCGATCACGCGGCACAGCTGACGGCTCCAAAGGGCGGCGTCGAGCTGGATGGTGCGGTACGCGGTGTTGAGCACTTCGTCGTCACGGAACAAGATCGTCCCGCCGTCGGCCGAGGCACCGATGTATGAATACCCCGGAGAATCACGGTCGGGAACGCCGAAAGTATAGGCATCCTCCGACCTGCCCTCGCCGATGTCATAGAAATGCACCGAGGTACGGGAAGCCAGCAGAAAACGCCCGTCGCGGAGGAATCGGGTGACAAATCCTTCTTCGTCGGGGTGAATGCTGGTGAAGATCGGTCCGATCTTCTTACGGGGCGGGTTGTTCTGCCAGAGTTCGACGTTCGCTCCCAGACGGAGCAGGGCGAAGTGGTCCCCGGACGGGTCGAACTGGATGGCTGATGTGTCCGGTCCCGTGCTGATCGTCTTCACCTCGCGCCACGTCACCGTGTCAACGATGTGGACCCTCGGGTCCCCCCACACCACGACGGCGAGATGACCGGGCTTCGGATACCTGGTGATCGAAAGGGTGCTCCTGGCTGAGACACCGGTAATCAGGCGGCTCAAGTCCTTCTGCACAGTCTGATGGCCGGTCTTCCAGTCCCACTGCTGCACCACCGTGCCGGACAGCGTCACCACGCTGTCTCCGATGCGGACGTAGCTGAACTCCAAGCCCTCCGGTTCAGGGTCAGTGACCGGCGGGTCCGTCGCGGTGATCGTACGGAGCGGACGCAGGTCCGAGGCCCGGCGCAGCACCAGGGTGCTCTTCCCGACCTGGTCGAACACCGTCTTCCCGTCCGCACTGAATGCGACCACCACACCCGATCTCTTGAGGTCGTCCGCCTGGCGTTTCATGCTGGCCAGCACTTCGCCGTGTTCATCCGACGCGCGGCGTTCGATCCGCTTTCCGTTGTCCGCCAGGCCCACGACGGATTTCCCGTCCGGGGAAAGGGCTGGATTAATGAGCGGCTCCGCCGGAGCGCTCTCCGGCAGGGCCGGAATGTATATCACGTTCTTGTCTGTGGAGGCCAGGATCACGGGTGCACCGCGGACCGATACCACCTTGTGGACCATTCTTACGGGGTCTCCGGTTTTCTCACTGAAGAGCCACCGATCATTTTTCAGATCGAGCAGAAAAAGACGGTCTCCGCCCGTATCGTATTCCTGCGTCACCGCCCATCTACCGCTGTCGTCAACCGCTTGCAACCCGCAGGCGTAGGCGCCATCGTTCAGGCCCCGGCCCGTGTAGCGAACCACCGCGCCGGGGCGCCCGGTGCTCCGTACGACGAGTGCGGGCCCCCCGTGCTTCTTCGACGGCGCGCAGCTGGCGACGATGTTCCCTCCGCCGGAGATTATGAAGTCCTCGGTCGGCGGCACGATGACTTGCGAGTGCCGAGTGCTCCGGTCGATGGCGAGTAGCGTGATCTTCTCGGTCTTCTTGTCCCAGACCTTGGCCAGCAGCTTGCGGTTGTCCGACCCGATGTGCACGCCGTCGAAGTAGCTTGTCTTCGGCAGGCCGGGAGGCAGCGGAACCTCTCCCGACGTTCCCTCTTGAAGATCCCACCAGGCGACGGCGGTGGAGCTGGCCCCGGTCTGCGCGACGATGCGCCCGTCTCTCGAAATCGCGGCGTCGTCACTGATGTTGCTGAGGTGGTGCGACGAGCCGAGGCGGGGTGGCAGACGGTGCGCTGGGCCGACCAGCTTTCCGGGACTGCCGTCGCGTCGCACATCGAACCAGACCAGTTCCCGCTCCTCCGTGAAGAATCCGGCCCGGCGCCCGTCCGGGGAGACGAAGCTCAGACCGGCCTGGTAGGGCAGGTCGAGCCGTTGCCGGCTCACCGTTCCGGTGGCCGCGTGCACGTACAGGGTGGGCTTGCCGATGTCCGAGTGCACGAGGACCACTTCGCCGTCCTCGCTCGCGGCGACGCCGCGGACGGAGCCGTCGGATCCGGACAGCATGCGCTGACCGGGGTTGTACGAGAGCCGGGCGCGCAGGAGGGCGTCGCGGGCCTGTTCGGTCGGGGACGTCCGGTAGGCCGCCAGCGCCACCATGACGGAGACCACCGGATCCGAGGTGGCCAGGTCAGCTGAACTCTGCGCCAGCGCACGTGAAGTGGACTCCGCCGTGCGCTGGCTGCTGACGTAGCGGTAGTAGGCGAACAGCGAGCCGAGAAGGACTGCCAGCGCGGTCAGGGAGGCAATCGTGGTGGTCAGGACCCGCCGTTTCCGCCGCCGTGCCCGCTGGTGGGCCCGCCCGCGGCGAAGGTAGTCCTGCTCGGCATCGGTCAGGAACCGGCCATGGTCGGGCAGCCGGCGTTCGGCCGCTTCCAGAGCCGACTGCGACGGCAGCAGGTCGGACGCCCTGTCGCCGTGCTCCCAGCGTTCCCTGTCGTGGCGCAGCGTTTCACGCCATACGAGAAAGGACCGGTCTTCCTCGGCCCAGTCGGCCAGGCGCCGCCATGCTCCAATGAGGGCCTCGTGGGCCACCTCCACCGTCTCCACACCCTCGGCGCTGCGCCCGGTGACGAGCAGGCGCGCATCGGCCAAGGTCTGAGCGATGTTCCAGCTCTTGGCGTCCAGTTCACTGCGCAGGGCCGTCCGCCGTGTGATCGCGCTGGCGCCGAGGGGCACGCGCACCAGCGCCGCGAACAGGCGCCGCGCGGCGGGCAGTTCGGACTCCGGGACGTGCGCGCTCCACAGACGTTCGGCGTGCTGCCCCAGCGCGCCCCCGACACCGCCCAGTGCCTCGTAGGACTCGTGGGTGAGGACTCCGCCGTCCTGGTCCCGCCAAAGCCGGTCCAAGGCGAAGCCGAGCAGAGGCAGCGTGCCCGGTTCCTCTCCCGCGTCAGCGAGTACGCGATCGACGAGACCGGCCTCGTAGCCGACTCCCGGTACGGCGGCCACTGGTGCGGTGACGATCCGGCGAAGCTGTCGCGGGCTGGGAGCGGCAAGGGCGTAGAGCCGGTTGCGGAAGGCGGCACCCACCTGTGCATCGGCCAGCGCCTTCTCCAGGAAGTCGGCGCGGAGGGTGGTGAGGACGTGCAGGTCCGGTGGGAGGGTCGGAATATAGAGTGCGTCGGCCAGTTCGTCCACCAGGTTGGGGGCGGAGACAAGCAGTTCCTCGAACTGATCGACGACGAGCAGCAGGCCACGCGTCCCCTGACGTTCCTGTATCGCGGTGACGGTGTCCGCAATCCCCTGCTGCTCAAGGATGCGCACCAGGGCCTGAAGCCGGTCCAGCCGTTCGACAACGGACAGGTCAGGTTCCAGCAGGGGCAGCAGCGCGGCCGCCAGTGACGACAGTGGCCGACTGCCGGAGGCGGGACGCAGTATGCCGACGGAGAATCCTTGGGCGCGCAGGCGCGGCACCACGCCGGCCAGGGCGAGTGAGGACTTGCCCGATCCGGAGGGGCCGACCAGGCATACCTGGCGTTCGGCGGCGACCTTGGCGGTCAGCTCCTCGCTCTCTTCGTCCCTCCCGTGGAAGGATGCCGCGTCCGCCTCTCGGAATGGGGACAGCCCGCGGAACGGGGAGGGCGGCAGTGTCAGGGCCCGCAGCGGTTCCCAGTTGCGCAGCAGTGTGTCGGAGGGGATGAGGTAACTCGCTGCCGGCTCCCCGGACTCGGCCACTACTACCATGCCGACGACGGCGGACAGGTCCTCGTCCCACACGGGACTGCCGCTGAATCCCCCGGAGACCCGGTAGCCGTCGGACGCCAGGTCGGTCTGGATCCAGCCGTCGGCCTGGCGGGAACGGAGTACTCCGGCGTGCCACACGCCGGCCGGGCGCCCCTGGGGGAAGCCGAAGACCCGGGCCGGGTGTCCCCACACGTCCGGTGCGTCGACCATTCTCACCGGGCGTCCCTGCGGGATCACGGTTTCCAGACGCAGCACCGCGACGTCGTCGCCCGCCGCGAAGTGCACGATCCGTGCCGGTACCGGAGCCCGGCCGGGCTCGGCTGCGGACAGTAGCGGCAGATCCACGAACACCCGCGCCGCGGCCGTGGGCGGTTGCTCCTCGGGCGTTCCGAGAGCGGCACTCACCACGTGGGCACAGGTCAAAGCAGTCTGTTCCCCTACCAGGAAGCCGACACCCCAGCAGTTTCCCTGCTGGTCCGTGATGCGCAGGACGGCCGAGTCGAGCGCAGTCGGGCCGCCCCGGACTGTCAGTGTGGCACTGTCCGGCACCCTCATCCCTCCGGTTCGGCAGTCCGGCGACCCGCTTCCTCCGCCTGGTTCTCACTCCGGTCCCATTTGAGGGTCACGGTGAAGTGTGCCTGAGCCGTGCTGCTGCTGATCACGATGTCGGCGCCGGCCGACAGCGACAGACCGAACTCCACGGTGATCTCTTGTGGACCCCGCACCGGCTCACTGAAGGTGTCCACCAATTGCCGGGCCATGGGCCGGAGCTCGGACAGCATCTCTCCCATGGACCGGGTCGCCCTGCCCACGACCTGCCCAGGCCGAGCCACCTTGACCAGTCCATCGCCCGGCTTCTCCTGGACCTCGACCTTGACGACCCGAGCCACCCCGTCACCGCCCTCGTCGAGCGGCAACTCCACCACATAGGCCATCGCGCTCCCCCGTCACATCCGTTTGCTCCGCCCCTCGTTTCGTGGAAGGCGCAGCCTCATCAACCACTCCATCGTCGCTGGTCACAGGGCAGCAATGGCTATTTCGGCCAACTTCTCTCGCTCCTCGGCGAGAAGGCCCGGGCCGGCGGTGGCCTCGTGGTGCTCGGGGCCGCTGGTGGCGTTCACGAATCCGGTCTTTCTCGGGCGTTGGCCCCAGGTGACGCCCGTGTGGGGGTGTCTCCGTACGGAGGCACCCCCACGGACCTCAGGCTCACTCACCCGGCGACGAGCGCGGGCTTCGGTGTCTTCTTCAGGCGGGCCGCGACGCGGTCACGCATCCCGGGCATGGGGAAGCCCTTCGGATCGATCTTGTCCCGGGACCATTCGAGGTGGCCGATGACGCTGCGGGCGGTCCAGCCGTGGGCACGGCAGATCGCGGCGCTGACGCGTTCGATCGCTTCGAGTTGTGCCGCGGGCCATGGGTCGTCGCCGTCGCCGCGGTTGACGCATTCGAAGCCGTAGAAGCAGACATTGCCGTCCACGCCGTCGTCGTTGCCGCGCGTCGGCTTCGGCGGGCGGGTGCCGTAGTCCTCGGCCTTCACGCGCTCGAGGACCTCGGGATCGCCCCCGCCGGCGTGGTTGGCGCGCCAGTGGCCGACGAGGTGGACGGTGCCGTCCTTGGCTATGACGCCGTGGCAGAGCGGGCCCGGCAGTGAGCTGGAACCGTCCCGGCAGATGGCCACGGACTTCTGGGTGCCCGAGGTCACGGTGTGATGGATCATCACACCGTTGACGGGTCCCCAGGGGCCCTTGTGGTTACGGTTGTGCGTGCGCCAGTCGCCGACTTCCACGCCCTGTACGCCTTCGGCGCGCAGGGCGGCGAGGAGCTTCGCTGCGGACAGGGGTGTCGCCATGGAAACCTCCTGGGAGGTAGGTAGATGGGTGTGTGGTGAGGGCCGTGGGTGGGCTGTGCTCACCAGGAGGGCTCGCGGTCGTTGCCGTATCCGCCGCCGCGGGGACGGTCCTCAAAGTGCAGGTGCGGACCGGTCACGTTGCCGGTCGCCCCGACCTTGCCCAGCCGCTCGCCCGCCTTCACCTTGTCGCCCTTGGAGACGGTGCGCGGGGACAGGTGGCAGTAGATGTGGTCTCGGCCGTTGTCCGCGCGCAGGCAGATCCAGTTCCCGTACGCGCCCCCGTCGCCGTTCGACCAGGCGATGGTGCCCGCCCGTACTGCCACCACGGGGGTGCCGGTGGGTGCCGCGTAGTCGTCCCCGGTGTGGTAGCCGGCGGAGTAGTTCGAGTCACGGACGCCGTATGCGTACGTGACCTTGTGGCCGGGACATGGGCGGTACGAGCCCCAGGCTCACGACGGAGACCGAACGTCCCATGCTCTGGGACCGGATCAAAGACGAGTACAACGGCCCCGGTGGAACGTCGCCGACCGGCCGATACCTGGCTCACGAGTTCCGCGCCGAGCCGGGACGCCGCATGCTCTATGTCGAAGACAACTGCTGAAATCCGCGCGCGGCGATCGAGCCAGAACCCGTCCTCGCGAACAGACCCATTTGACAACAGCATTAGGAAGCCAGACGCTCCTGATGCGTCCAGGACTCGGCGGTGGCGCGCTCAGCGAGCCGGTCGGCAGCCGCAAGCACGACGCTCCGGTCGGCGAGCTGCCTCTGCCGTCCCACGACAGCGCCGTACCCCGGTGTGACGCTGCTGGCCGGCACATCGCGATCAAGACGTCCCCGACCGTCAGGCTCCTCACCGGTTCCACGCCTCCGTTCCCCTGGGACGATGCGGGTTCTCCCGAACCGCATCGACTTTCGATGGTCGCTCCCTGACGCCCCCGCGTGCCCCTTGCCGGCGACCCCCCCTTGCGGCATTGACTTCCCCTACTTAGTATTATGGACGTAATATCATCTCGGTACTCCGGAGGCTGCCGCCTCGCGATCGGCGAGGTGCTTCCCGGGTGATCCGGGCACGTCGCAAGATCTGAGGGCAACCCCTCTGTGGCGACTGGCCTTTGCGGAGATCGACGCAGTCGGTGCCGCGAAGGCTGACGTTGCAGCCGAGCGGGGGGCCGGGCGGTGTCGGGTGGACCCATGCCTGGTGCGCTGCGCCGACTCCATGTGTCGGGCGCGACGAGGAGAACTCCGATCCGTGCCCCCCGGCCCCTCTGTGCCGTGTTGCGCAAGTGGTCCCGCGAGTGCGGTCCACGGGGATGGTCCGCGAAATGTCACGCACCCGCCAACAAGAGAAGGACAGTATGAGTACGTATCTGGCAGACAAGGCCGAGGACCTCACGGTCGAGGGCCCCTCCGCGCGCTTCACCTACCGGCGGATGGGTCCGCAGGGCGGCGTCCCGCTGGTCCTGCTGAACCGCTTCCGCGGGACCATCGACTGGTGGGACCCGGAGTTCCTGGACTACCTGGCCGCCGACCATGACGTGATCCTGTTCGACAACGTCGGCGTCGGCTACACCGACGGCGAACCGCGCGACTCCCTCGAAGGCTTCGCCGAGGGGGCCGTCGAGTTCATCGAGGC
This sequence comes from Streptomyces sp. NPDC007095, assembly GCF_040634475.1. Classification (NCBI taxonomy): domain Bacteria; kingdom Bacillati; phylum Actinomycetota; class Actinomycetes; order Kitasatosporales; family Streptomycetaceae; genus Streptomyces; species Streptomyces sp. NPDC007095. Next base: position 4,324 of record NZ_JBEYFS010000050.1, on the reverse strand, counting down.
GCTCGGCCTTGCGCACGTGGACCTGCTCGGCTGGTCTCTGGGTGGCATCGTCGCCCAGCGTGTGGCCCTGCGGCGCCCCGAGTTGGTGCGCAAGCTCATCGTGGCCGGCAGCGGCCCGGCCGGCTGGGTCCCGGGCGCGCCGGACTTCAGCGAGAAGGTCCTGGGCATCATGGCCAAGCCTGACGCCGACCTGGAAGACATGCTGTTCCTCTTCTACCCCGACGCGGAGGCGGCCCGCGCCTCGGGCCTGCAGCACTTCGACCACGTCTCGGCCCGGCTCGCCGTCGGCGGTCCTCCAGTCTCCGAGGCGGCGGCGCAGGGCATGCTCGCCGCGGCGGCCGCCCTTCTGTCGGCGCCCTTCGAGCAGGTCACGGCGGAACTGGAGGCCATCAAGCACCCTGTCCTCTATGCCAACGGCCTGGAGGACGTCATGATCCCCGCCCACAACTCCTATGTCGCGGTCCAGTACCTCGACAACGCGACCCTCGTTCTCTACAGCGGCGCCGGTCACGCCTTCCTCTTCCAGTACGCCAAGGCCTTCACCAGGCAGGTGGCCGACTTCCTCGCCGCCTGACCCGCGCCGCTCCGCCGCCTGCCGCGAACGACGCGGGGTGGTGGTCGGCTGCCCCTACCGGTGCCGTCTCACGGTGACGTGAGGCGGCACCGCTTTGTCTGCCCGTACGGGGACCCCACCGGGAGATCTGGTCAGGAGTCGATACGTCGCCGGTGGCGCGCTCTCGCCGAGACGGCCCACGCGCGGACTGTTGCCCTGTCGGATACGCGCACACCTTGCAGACTCATGAAATTACGGTCATAATCTAATGGTGCGTGATGAGGAGGGCGTAACCACTCGGAGCTCCCGCTCCCGCTCCCGTGGTCCTGGCCGCCCCGCGTGTTCGTCGACCCCCAACTGCTGCAGCGGCAGCCGGGAGACGCAGGTGACCGCTCCGCGGCCCCCTCCTTCTGGAGGAGCCGGGGCCTGCTCGCGGAAACCCCCGCATCGAAGGGCATGATCATGAGTGATTCGCAAGAAGTCAGAGATGGCGTGGTGACGTCGTACAAGGACGCTCCTACCCGCACTGTTGCCGCCGGAGGGGTGACCTTCGCCTATCGTGACCTCGGTCCGCGGTCCGGCGTTCCGGTGATCTTTTTCAATCACCTGGCCGGAGTGCTCGACAACTGGGATCCGCGGGTCGTCGACGGTTTCGCCGCTGGGTGTCGGGTCATCACGTTCGACAACAGCGGTGTCGGCGCCTCCACCGGTTCCACGCCGCGCACCATCCAGGAGATGGCGAAGGGCGCCGTCACCTTCATCCGCGCGCTCGGTTTCGACCGCGTCGACATCCACGGCTTCTCGATGGGCGGCATGATCGCCCGGGTGGTCGTGCGGAGGGAACCGCAACTCGTCCGCAAGCTGATCCTCACGGGTACCGGTCCCGCGGGCGGCGAGGGCATCAAGAATGTGACCAGACTGTCCAATCTGGACACCGTCCGGGCGCTGTTCACCCTTCAGGACCCGAAGCAGTTCCTGTTCTTCACGCGCACCGCCAATGGCCGCCGTGCCGGAAAGGAGTTCCTGGCCCGGCTGAAGGAGCGCACCCGCGACCGGGACAAGGCGATCCGGCTCGGGGCGTACCGTGCCCAGCTCAAGGCCATTCACCGCTGGGGAGTGGAGCGGCCCCACGACCTCTCCGGTGTCAGCCAGCCGGTGCTCGTCGCCAACGGTGAGGTCGACCGGATGGTTCCGGCGCAGAACTCGGTCGACCTGGCCCGGCGGGTGCGGAACGGCGAGCTGGTGCTCTATCCCGACGCCGGTCACGGCGGCATCTTCCAGTTCCACCGGGAGTTCGTGAAGACGGCTCTCAAGTTCCTCGAACGCGAGTAGTCGCTCGGCGACGGAAGCGGGCGCGCGGTGCGGTCGACGTCGAGCATCCGGCCGACCTGAGTTTACTTTCCGATACTCAGCAAGTAGCGTCCAGAGCAGCACGCCGATTCAGCCGCAACCGGCACACGGCACAGCACTTCTCACACCCCCTCTCAGCCCCCGGATCAGAGCAGGAGTATCACCATGGCAGTCAGCCCCGAGGCGCAGCGGTTCGCGCAGTTCCTCGCAAGCGTCAGCGCCAAGTCCGCGACCCCCGGTCTGGACCTGGCGATCATCCGCGACATCGTCGACTCCAACCACAAGGCCGCCACCGAACCCGAGGGCGTCACCTACGCCGAGGTCGACGCCGATGGTGTCCCCGCACTGTGGGCCATTCCCGAGAACGCCGACCCCGCCAAGGCGCTGCTCCACTTCCACTTCGGCGGCTCCGTCACCGCCTCCATGCACTCCGACCGCAAGGCCGCCGGTCACATCGCCAAGGCCGCGGGCGCCCGCTCCCTCGTCGTCGACTTCCGCCTCGCCCCGGAGCACCCTCACCCCGCCCAGCTCGACGACGCCGAGACCGCCTACCGCTGGCTGCTCTCGCAGGGCTACGAGCCGCGGAACATCGGCAGCACCGGCCACTCCATCGGCGGCACCCTGGCCGTCATGCTCCCCCTGCGCCTCCTCGCCAAGGGCGAAGCCACCCCTGGCGCGATCATCAGCGTCTCGCCCTGGACCGACCTCACCATCTCCAACCTCGCCGTGGACGCCAACGAGCCCACCGACAAGATGCTCAGCAGGGCCACCCTCGAACTCTTCCGGGGAGCCTGGCTCCAGGAGCCCGGCCTCGACTTCGCCGACCCCGCCGTCAGCCTCGTCCACGCCGACCTCACCGGTCTGCCCCCCACCCAGGTCCACTACGGCGAGTACGAGACCCTCGCCGAGGACGGTGCCCACCTCGCCCAGCGTCTGGCCGACTTCAAGGTCACCACCGAGGTGCACCCCATGCCCGAAGGCCAGCACTCCTTTGTCCTCGGCGCCGGACGCGTCCCCGAGGTCGACCACGCCATCCAGCAGATGGGCAGCTGGCTCCGCACCCACCTCGGCAAGTGAGCCCGACCACCGAGAAGATCACGCAGAAGGCTAACTGATATGAAGGCATTCGTCGTCGAGAAGTACGACCAGGACGGTATGCGTGCTGCGGAAGTGCCCGAACCCGCCGTAGGGGATCGCGACGTTCTGGTAAGAGTGAGCGCCACCAGCATCAATCCGCTGGACAAGATGGTCCGCAACGGGGAGTTCAAGCAACTCCTGAAGTACAAGCGCCCCTTCGTGCTCGGCCACGATGTGGCGGGCGTCGTGACAAGGGTCGGTTCCGCCGTGCGCCACTTCAAGGTCGGCGACGAGGTCTACGCCCGCCCGCGCGACCTGCGGATCGGGGGCTTCGCGGAGTTCGTCGCGATCCACGAGGACGACGTCTCGCCCAAGCCGCAGTCGCTCACCTTCCAGGAGGCCGCCGCGGTCCCGCTGGTGGCGTTGGCCGCCTGGCAGATTCTCGTCGAACGCGCCCGCGTGCAGCCGGGACAGAAGGTGCTTGTCCACGCCGGTTCCGGGGGTCTCGGCTCGACGGTCGTCCAACTCGCCAGCCACCTCGGCGCCACGGTGGCCACGACCACGGGCCCCGGCACCGAGGAACTGGTCAAGAGCCTCGGCGCCGATCTCGTCATCGACTACACCAAGGAGGACTTCTCGAAGGTGCTGTCCGGCTACGACCTGGTGCTGGACTCCGTGGGCGGGGCGAACCTCAAGAAGTCGCTGACCGTGCTGAAGCCCGGCGGCCTGGCCATCAGTGTCGTCGGCCCGCCGGACGCCGGGTTCGCCAAGCAACTCGGCGCCCCCTCCTTCCTCCGCGTGGTGATGAACGCTCTCAGCCGGAAGATCCGCAAGCAGGCCAGGTCGCTGGGTGTGCGCTACGAGTTCCTCTTCATGCGGGCCAGCGGCTCCCAGCTGCGCGAACTCGCCGGTCTCTACGACAGCGGGCGGCTCCGCCCGGTCATCGACCGGGTCTTCCCGTTCGACCAGACGCTCGACGCGATGGCGCACGTCGAGCAGGGCCGTACCAAGGCCGGCAAGGTCGTCGTCTCGATGGTCCCCGAGAACGACTGAGAACGGGCCGACCGCAGGCCGTTCGCCCACGCTCCTCACCGGGGCGGCGGCGAACGGCCTGCGGTCGGCGACCCTACGGCGGCCACGGGCTGAAACGGGTCGTCGGTCTCCGGGCGTCCGTTCGGGGCGCCTGGTGCTTCCACCTGCTTGAGGAGCTGACGGAATGTCGGTCACGGTGGTGCGGCTCGGCAACTGCGCCCACTTCATGGCGCGTTGTCGCGGCGAGTTCGGAAACGCCCGAGTCGCCGGGCGGCGCTCCTTCCCCGCGCCCGATCGTGATGCCCCCCGCCG
>NZ_JBEYFS010000049.1:0-59384 GCF_040634475.1 Streptomyces sp. NPDC007095 | reverse complement strand
GCTGGTGCTGGTCATGCGGGTGGTTCTCCTGCTCGTTCGTCCACCCAGGCTAACTGATCACGCCGGGGTGTCTCGCCCAACGATGTCAGGGAGGGGGGCGGTGCGCGGGTGGCGTGGCGGTGGCGGCCTTGAACGGGCGGAGGTAACGCTGGACGGTCTGAATGCTTCCGGCAAAGCCCAGGGCGACGATCTCATGGTGGAGCTGGGCACTGTTGTGACAGCCCTCGTTCCACCGCTGGTGGAGGTAGGGCTTGTACTCGTCCAGGATGGTGAAGCGGTTCGTCGCGTTGACCAGCAGTTCGTCGATGCTGGTTGCGCGGGCGAAGCGGCGCACGGTGGACCGGTCCAGCCGCAGTGTCCGGCAGATGTTCTCCAGTGTGCTGCCGTCGTCCAGGAGCTGTCGCACGGCGGTGTAGCGTTCCGTGGTCCGGGTCACCAGTCGGCGTTCGCGTCCGCAGACGTCGAGCATCCCGGCGGGCGGTGGCGGTGGCGTCTGCCAGATGTCGTCGCTGGTTGGCGGGGCGGCCGGTGCGGTGTTCTCGAACGCGGTGCGGACGCAGGCGTGGTGGGCGGAGACGGTCTTTTCGACGGCCTCGCCCAGGTTGTGCCACAAATGCCAGGCGTCGGCGACTTGCTGGGTCTGCGGGGCGCCGCTGCGGGCGCCTTCGGCATAGGCTCCGGCCCGGTCCCGGCAGATGATCTCTACTTCCGGATGGCCCTTCAGCCATGCGGCCAGCGGTTCGGCGTCCCGGCCGGGCAGCACGTCCACCGGGCGCCGCCTCTCCAGATCCACCAGGATCGTGGCGTACGAGTCGTCCTTCCGTAGCGCGAAATCGTCGACACCGAGGACGCGGATTTTCCCGACGGGTTCTTCCGGCGTGGCGCGGACCAGACGTAACAGGGTGTCCTTGGCGACGCACAGGCCCAGCACAGTTTCGGCTCGGTGTTGGGCAGCCGCTTGTCGTGCACGGTTCTGCCGTCCTCGGTCCGGCCGTGGGCGTGGTGGAACTCCTTGCCCAGGTCCAGGCCGAGGAAATGATCTATCGCGGTCGTATCGACCATATGCGCGTGCCCCTCGCCCCTCGTCTCCTCAACTCCCGGCCGTCCCTACGGCACCACACGCCGGCAACCACGTTACGCAGACATGCCGCCCGTGAAGCGGCCCGGCATTGCGCCGGACCAAGCGGTCGTCAGGCGCCTCATCAGCGGTCAAGCGGTGCCCCGAAGCCCGGCGGCAACACGCCCCAGGTCATCCGCACGACAGGGGGCACACAGCCATACCGGGCCCGGGGGCCAGGCGCCCCATTGCGGGGCCACGGAGAAGGTAACGGGGTGCTTGGGGGGCGGGCAGGTGACCGGTGCGCTCGAGCTCCTGGGCAAGCCAGGCGAGCAGGGCGGCCGGCTCGCGGACGCCGTCGACCGGGACGTAGGTGCCGTCACGGGTGGTGGTGCCGGGGGCGATGATGTAGCCGCCATGCGCGCGGACGTCTACCTGCCAAGCCAGCGCGGTGCCCTGGCTGGAACCGGCGGAGCAGCGCCAGCGCCGGTTGTCCGCTGCCCGGTACCAAACGTGCAGGCCGCCTGAAGGCGTACGGACACGCAGCGTCGTGTCGTCTTCCGCGGGACTGCTCTGACCGCGCAGAGCGGCCAGGACGGCAAGGGTGTGGAAGCCGTTGGCCAGGCCGGTGAGATCGACGGCGTCACCTATCCGGCGGCGCCAGCCAGCACGTGGTGCGCGCCGCCGCGCAGGCGGCGGAGGTCCGGTGGGAGGCGGCTCCGGACGAGGTCGCACGCCAGCGGCTGGCCAGGCCTCGCGCCCCCTACGTACCGGGCCGGATCACACCCAGGCCGGACTCGCCGCGGCCATGGAACGCGTCCTCGCCGCGGCACCGGCAAACCCTCCCTGCGCGGCTTCGCCACCGCGCCGAGGCCGCGGCCAGGCTGACCTGAAGCGTCCTCACCGGCCGACGGCTGCCCTGCAAGGCGTGGCTTGCCGCCGCGTTCGCCGCTGCCTGCCACGCCAGCGAGGAGACAGCCCGGTCAGACGAACCCGGCAACTGCCGAATCGAGGTTACGGGTCCTGTCTGCGTCCGGCCCTATACCCTCACCCCAACCTCGCTGATAGCCAAAGAATGCTCCTTGGTTCGATCACTTGAGGACCAAGGTCCTATCGCTATCCGTGACAGTGCTCCAGAGAACAACTTTCCCCCCAGATTCACCCGCCCACAGCGTGGCGGAACATCCGTCCTCAAAGCGAAGGAGGATTTCACTGGACTGGCGCCCCTTTTCGGTTTCCCACGCCCCGTCACCGCTCTTCTTCAGGACGCCGCCAGTCGAGCACTCAAAGTATTCCAGTTCCAGCTTCACCGTTGAAAATTTGCCATCGCTCTTCAGCTGAAGAGAGGAACTCTCTCCTCCCCAGCTCTTCACAAGCGAGGACCTCTCGACGAACTTCCCTTTCGGATACTTTTCGTAATCCGTGGAAGCATAGCAGCCGGATGCCAGGAGGACAGCCACGACAGATGTAGCCGCCCGGAGCGCGTTACCGTGCCACCTTGCACTCACTTTTTCTCGATTCCCATTCAAGCTTCCCGTGGGATTTCCGCGACGGGATGCACCCGGAATCACCGAGCGCCCATAAAAACCCTTACTCACGACGGAATCACCACCCGGAAAGTGATAGTCATGTAATGCGACGTAGCGGCATTACCACCAGCAACGACGCCATCATTATCGTATCGCTGCACAAATCTATCGGCTGCCGTGCCGTAGCCTGTCGCAATATGCGCAAATGAAGACATTGTCATATTATTTTCTATCGTGATCCGTGCTTGAATTCCCGTACTGTTGGCGCGCAAGATCTTGTACTTGGCTGTGTACGAGCCGAGCACACCTGTTGCCGCATTTCGATCCCCCGACGCGATGGACCACTGATCACTCAAAAACTGCCTGATCTTACCCACCGAGTCCTTCGCCCCGATCGAGTAGGGCTCAAGAGAGCCTTCGAGTTTGCCATGAGTCCACAGTCGAATGATCTCCTTACGCTGCGCAGCCGTGATGTCGCTCATCATGACCTGCAGTGCGACACGGCTGTCTTCGCCGTAGGTGGTGGCACCGTCCAGGACTCCCGCAAACCATTTCAGACCAATCATCCGAAGGTCATCTCCTCCCCCGCCCAGGACAGCATCCTCGGGATTGCAGGTGAGCAGAATCGGCACCGTAGCGCATTCCCGAGCCTTCAAGTAGTCAGGGTGCGCAATGCCTGGCGGAATATAGGGAAGGTTCGTCGGCGCAGGACCGGCGACGGGACCTGGGGGAATCACACCACATGGGGCGAGGGGAACAACTCCGCATGTCGGTGTACCAGTTGGGCCCGGGGTAGAGGTACCCCCGCTGGCTCCGTCGCTGGTGGAATCACTGCTACTACTGGATCCGCACGTGTGATAGCAGCCGTCGGGTCCGGTGCCCCCAGCGGGGATTCCTGGGGTTGGGCTCTGGTTGCCATGGGCGTGGCCAGGGTTCGGTTCGCTGTGGCCGGTTCCGTCGTCGACACCCCGGCCCGTCGGGTCGCTGAGCGTGACGGGGTTGTTGCCCGCGTAGGCGTAGCCGTTGAGCGTCTGGTGCTGGTCGAGCGCCAGCTCTGGGTCGACGCTGATGAACTGGCCGGTGGAGGGGTCGTATTCGCGTGCGCCGATGTGGGTCAGTCCCGTGCTGGGGTCGGCCGCCATTCCGAGGAAGGCCTTGTCGTCTGGCCAGACGCCTGTCGTCTGTCCTCTGTTTGTGCCGAACGGTGTGCTGTAGCGCTTACTCAGTGTCTGGTTGGAGTCCCCGGTGATGGAGATGGAACTCGTTCCGTGGTGATCGGCGGCGAGGAAGCTCAGCGTCTCGGTGCCGGATTCGTTGGTGCGCATGGCGATGGTGGCGCCGGCCGCGGCGTAGTAGCGGTTGGCCCACTTCTTGCTGGTCTTGAGGTGCACCTCGGTTGCGCCGAGGTAGAGGACGGTTTCCCCGTTGGTGGCGTTGTCGCGGCGGATGAGTAGTTCGCCGTCGGCGCCGTACACGTAGTTGGTGGCCGTTGCCGCCGTGTCGTCGGTGACGCTGGTGAGACGGCCTTCCGCGTTCCAGGCGAGGGTCTGCGATGTGGTGGAGCCGGCCTTCTTGACGCGCTTTTCCGTGTTGCCGGTGTCGTCGTACTGGTACTGGCGCGTGAGCCCGGTGCAGGTACCGGCGGTTGTAGTGGCGGTCAGGGCGTGTGGGCGTGCGGTGTCGTAGCAGGAGGTCGTGGTCACCGGCGTCCCGGTGTTCTGCTTCTCGGTCTCGCGCTGGCCGGAGGCGGTGTAGGTGTAGGTCGTCCAGTAGGGGGCGGGACCGCCGAGGTTGGCTGCGGTGCGGCCGGAGGCAGCGCAGTCAGTGGTCTTCGGGGTCCAGGCCTCGGTGAGGCGGCGATAGGAGTCGTAGGTGAAGCACTGGTTGTCGGTGCCGGTGCCGATGTTGGCGCTGTCGGTGACGGAGGTGACGTTGCCGGCCTGGTCGTAACTGTAGGTGAGGTCTTGGACCGGGCCTCGGGTCTGATCGTCGACGGCAGCCTTGATCAGGCGCCGTGTGCCCTTCTCGTAGTCATTCGTAAGGAAGACGCGCTTGGTGCCGCTGGCCGTCGAGGTGCCGAGCTGGAGACCGCTGACTTCACCGAACGCTGTGTAGTTGGCGGCGAGCAGGTAGCCGGACGCGCCGGAGAGCTCGTTGTTCAGGCCTGCGCTGTTGTAGCGGTACTCGAGAGTCTCGGCGGGCAGGCCGCCGGCGGCGGGTTCCTTGGTGTTGTTGACCGTGCCGTCGAGCCGGTATGCCGTTTCGAAGGTGGTGGTGGCGGTGACCGCGCCTGAGGTGACGAGCGGGTCGTCGGAGGGCAGGGTCAGGGTGGTGGCGGTGGGCTGTCCGAGCGTGTCATAGGCGGTGACCTGCTTGGTATAGGCCTTGCCGGTGGTGCCGTTCTCGTAGCGAATGGAGGCGGTAGGCAGACCCTTGAGGATGCTGTCGTAGGTCCAGGCTGCGAGCTGGTTGGCTGCAGTGCGGCTGGTCTGCCACAGGCCATTCTTGCGGCCGAGTTCGTCGTAGTCGTACAGGAGGACGTGGTCCTCGTCGTCCGTGGTGGTGTCGATCTGGTCGAGATCGGTGTACGTGGTCTTGGTGGTACCCCCGTCGGGGTCGGCCGCATTCACCTGGCGGCCGAAGAGGTCGTAGGTGTACGTCCACTTGGTGTTGTCGGGGCCGGTGATCGTGTCCGGCTTGCCGTCGCGGGTGTAGGCGTTACGGACGCGGGTGTAGGGCGTGGCGGAGGAGGCGCCGTACTCGCTGTCGTTGGGCTGGGTTCCGGCGTAGGTGCGGGTTTCGGCGGTGCGGCCGAGGATGTCGATGATGGTGCGGGTGGCGTTGCCGCCTTCGACGGCTGTGGTGGCGACCGAGTCCCCCGTGTAGGTCGCCGTGGTGCTCCACTTCTTCACCCCGTCGACGAGCAGGGTGGATGTGGTGGCGCGGCCGGCGCCGTCGAACTGGGTCTGGGTCTGGGTCGCTCCTCCGTAAGGAGCCTGGGTGTAGGTGCTGTTGGGTGCGTTGCTGCTGTCGTAGACGTCCTCGTAGGTCTCGTAGGCCAGGCCGCGGCTGTCGTAGCGGGTGTCGGTCAGGACTCGGCCGCCCTGCGGCGACGAGACCTGTGTCTGGATCGGGCGCAGTTGCGAGTCGTACAGGGCGTAGGCGGTTTCGTAACTGGTGCCGTCCGCCTTGAGCTTGGCGACCGAGGTCCAGGGGGCCTTGTCGCGTTCGAGGCCGTAGCCGTATTTTGCGTTGGGGCTGTCATTGCCTGATCTGGAGCGATTGGGCAGCCAGGTGTTGGTGATGCGGCCGAGTGCGTCGTAAGTGTTTTCGGTGCGTTTGGTGTTGGCGTCCAGGACATAGTTGACGGTGCCCCGGGCTGGGTCGTAGTTGGTCGTGGTCTGGTGGGCCTGGTTGTTCGATGCCAGGCGCGGTGCCGTGACGACGAGTGTGGCCAGAGGGCCGGCGGCCGCCGGGTAGTACGTGGTCGTGGTGGTGCGGCCCTTGGCATCGGTGACCTTCAGCGGTCGGCCGAGTTTCGCCGCATCGGTGTCGTAGGCGGTGGTAGCCAGGGTCTGCCACCCGGTGGCGGCCGGGGGGTTGCGGTCGGCGGTGCCGGAGGCGGCCGGGTAGGCCTTGGCGCGGCCGGTCCAGGTGGGCAGGCCCAGGGTCGGGACCTGGCCCGGGCTCCAGCCAGTGGTGGAGGCGTTGTCGTAGACGACGGCGGTGTCACCGAGGACATCGCCGCGGGTACCCGAGTTGGCGGGCAGGCTGACGTTGTCGTCGGTGTTGGCGCAGGGCTTGGCGACCATGCGGGTGCGGGAGACGAGCGCGGTGAGGCCCTTGGCGTCGTTGCGCGCGTACCAGGTACGGGTGCAGGTCTCGTCGCCGGTCGCCGACCAGTTGCCGTCGTCCTGGACGGTGGTGGTCATGCCGTACGTGGTGTCGTACGTGTACGACGTTGCCGCGACGCGCCACTTCTGGGCGGCGGTCAGGTAGGCGTCTCGGTAGGTGCGGGCGGTATTGACGAAATGCGCCTTGATGTTGGCGTACGACTTCTGCTGGCTCGCTGTTTCCTTGGACCAGAGGTCGTTGATGCTGGTGGAGATCGCGGTGGCGCCGTCGTAGGTGATCTCCTGCCGGAGCTGCCCTGCGTAGAAGCCGTCGTCGTTGGCGTCGGCGACGTCGAGGTCGTCCAAGGTGGTCGCGGGGTCGTTGCCGGCGACGTTGTCGAGGTCGATGCCCTTGACGACCGCGGTGCGGGTGGTGCCGTCTTTACGCTTGTCACCGTTCATGCCCTGCATGAACAGCTTCACCGTCTGGGAGCGTGTGGTGCCGGGGTCGCCCGTGTAGGTGGTGACCTTCTGGTAGCCGCGCCAGACCGACCAGGTGCGTTCCTTCTCCTTGGTGAAGGGGTCATCGTTGTAGTGCCAGCCGGGTGTGCTGTAGTCGTAGGACGTCTGGGTGCCGGGGTTGCCAGCACCGGGATCGTTGGTGGTGATTGAGGTGACCCGGTATTTGTGGAACCAGTCGAGTTGCGGGTCGCCGCCGTTGATGGGCCAGTAGACCGGGTAGCAGGACAGGTCGTTGTCGTCCTCGGCCGTGGGCATCTTGGTTCCGCGCACGCACTCCGGGTCGGAGAGGGTGACGGAGGTGATCGCGCCGGTCTCCGAGAGGATGGATGCGATGCGCGGGCGCGTCAGGGCCGCGATGCTGCCGCCGCCTGGCTGTGTGCCGCCTTCCACCCGGTTGGGCCGCTGCTGGTAGGTGAACTCGACCGGCGGTACGGCGATGGCGGTGCCGTTCTTTCCGGTGCGGATCAGCGAGACGAGCGTGAGTACCTGGTCGGAGCTGTTGCCGATGTCCTGCCCGTCGAAGAACTTCTGGTCGAAGGTGTAGGAGTCGACCGCCTGGAAGGCGTCGGGTTCCGCCGCGCGGGACCAGTAGAAGGTGTCGATGCTAGTCAGGCGCTTGCGGGTGAAGAACGACGGTCCTGCGGACTTGCAGTCGCTCTCACTGGCCGAGCAGATCGCGTCGAAGGGGACGTCGGGCCAGTTGTCGGCGGTGTCCTTGGTCAGGGAGGAGCAGTCGGAGGCGGTGCAGCGCTCCTTGTAGGTGAAGGTGACCTTGTCGGAGACGGGGCTGGAGAACAGCGTGTCGGCGCGCTGGCCGTAGCGGATCTCCTCCAGGTATCCGCCGCGCGTGTAGAGCGCCAGGGCGGTCTTGTCGCCGTTCTTCGGGTAGTAGTTGGTCTCCGCCTTGTACCAGTAGGTAGAGGCGTTGCCATGGACGTCCTCAACCATGTCGAGGTTCCAGCGCCAGGCCTGGGTCAGGGCGCGGTCGGCGAACGCGGTGCCCTTGTCGTAGCCGGGCTCTCTGTCGTCGTCGCCGAAGACCGGGACCGTCCACACAGAGTTCGTCCGGTCGTTGCTACCGGCGCCGGCCAGCTTGTTCAGGCCGAACGTGTACGTGGTGCCGTCGCTGGTGACGATCTTCCAGTACTCGCCGTCGTTGTCGCCGTTGTCGGCGTCGGTGAGCCGGGTGACCTTGGAGGCGTCGTCGTCCTTGAGGTGCCAGACACCGGTTGTGTCGTCCTTGACGAGTTCGGTGGCCTTGCCGTTCAGCACCAGTGAGGCGTTGTCGTACTTCCAGCACAGATCGGACTTGCCGGTCTGCCCGTCGTCCTCACAGGAGCCGTACGTCCGCTCGACGTAGGACGAGGTCAGGTCGAAGCCTTCGCCCAGGAGGGAGCCCTGGTTGTTGGTGTTGGCGGTGCGTCCGTCGATACTTCCGGAGTCGTAGGACAGGGCCAGGGACGGTGCGGGGCCCGCGGCAGCCGGTGGTGTGCTAATCGGGTACGACCAGGTGAAAGCTCCGGACGAGGTGCCGGCCTGCCAGCTCGCGGATGCCGCGAGCGGCGTCGCGTTGAAGTCACCGACGCCCGCCGAGGAGGTCGTGGCCGACGTGGCCGTGAGAGCCATGACCGTCGGCGCGGCAGCCGAGGTACCGGCGAGCGTGGTGCGGGAGGTGACCGTCTCGGCGTGGATGTCGTTGTCCGACGTCTGGACTGTCGTGGCACGGCACCGCTGTTTCTGAGGTGTCGTCAGCGCGCAGGGCGGCAGGGTGACCAGCCCCAGTCGTGAGGACCAGTTTCCGCCGATGGCCGAGGCGAACGAGCTGTAGTCAACGGTGACTTGAGCAGCACCGGGGCTTTCCGCGGCAACGGTGAAGATGACCCCGGTCACGCCCGCGCGGCGGGTGGCCTTCTGGTCCAGGACGGTGATCTTCGCCTTGCCCGAGGCAAGCGCGCGGGCCTGGCGCGACGTGCTGCTGTGCTTCAACGCCTTGACCCTGACCAGGGCTTCGCCTCGCGGCGTGCGGGTCAGGTCCTCGGTGCGGACGGACGTCCCGGGCCAGGCTGCCTGGCGTTCCTTGCGGGCCGAGTCCACCAGCCGCTGGTTGGCCTTCTTTTCTCTGGCCACCTTGGCCCGGGCCGCTTTGGCCTGCGGTGACGTCACCTCCAGCACGCGGGCCGATTTGGTGGCGGGCACATCGGGACGCCCTGGCAGTTCGGCGGCTGCGGCCAGGGGTGTGAGCGGGGCGGGCAAGGACAGTACTGCCGCGAGCAGCACCGTCAGTGCGGTCCGCCGGCCGCGTGGGCGGGACGGGAACAGGCGAAAGGACACAGGAAAGCTCTCCAGAGGGTGAAGGGCAGCCGTGCGGCGGGAATCTTGGAAGATGAGGTGCGTCGCCAAAGGGGTGTGTCCTGTGCCCGACCGCTCTGGGCCGGGTGGTCGGCGGGCACAGGACGGGGGTCAGTAGCCGACGAGTGTTTCCACCTGAGTGGGGTCGGTCACCGCGCCTGCCCACAGGCGGATGTCGGTGATCCGGCCGGGCAGGTAGTGGCCCCAGGCGCTGTTCGTCCACCCCTTGCCCGCGGCGAACTCCCCGGTGCCGGCGGAGGCGGTGTAGGCGAGGGGATCACCCTGGCGGGTGCTGCCGACGAAGAGAGTGATCTCGCGCGTTGCGGCGTTGTAGGCCCCGACGAGGCCCACTTCTGTGCCCAGGACAGCTGCCTCTTCGCTCACCACGGAGACGCCGGTGCCATCGGCGGTGAGCCGGCCGAAGTGCCAGCGGGCCATCGCGACCGGACGAGTCTTCGGCTCACCGTTGTCGTCCAGAACAGGATTCCCGTCGTCGTCCAGCACTGGCTCCATCTCAGTGCCGGTCTTCTCCACCCACAGGCTCCACGACGATCCGGTCGCCATGCGCTGTCCGAGAATCTGGGCACGGTAGCCGTCCGGTTTGCCGGTCAAAGCTTCGGTGTCCACGTCTGCCTTGGTGGCGACGGTGAAGGAACCGGTGTCGGCGACCAGGGGCCGGGACGCGGTGGCCGCTCCTGCAGTGCCGTCGAGGACCAGGGCATCGTCGTCCAGGGAGGCGCCTGTAGACAGGCTGAGGTTGTTGCCGTAACCGGACAGGTCAGGCAGCGATGTGCCGGTAGCGCCGTCGGGGGCGTACTGGGCGACGAGCTCGGCCAAGGCCTTGCCGTCCGCGTCCACGGGGCTGGCCTCCTTGGCAACCAGGTCGGGCAGCTTGATCTCCTGCCACACCGCGACCTCGTCCACTTCGCCGGGGAAGTAGTCGACGTAGGAGCCCTTGTACTTCACCCGGCCGATCTGCAACGCCCCGGACGCCGGCCAGGCGCCGGTGGTGAAGTCGTCGTAGCCCTGTTCTGCGCCGTTGACGTACAGCGTCAGCTTTTTGGCGTTGGTGTCGATCACCGCGGCCAGATGGGTCCACACCTTGATCTGCGGCGCTTCCAGGGAGTCGACCCGCTGGTTGTCCAGCGAGGTGGTGGCGGCATCGGCGTCCGCCAGCCGCAGGCACCACCGGTTCGCACCGGCGCAGTACCCGAGGAAGAACGGGCTGTAGTACGTGCCGTCCTGGCCCAGCACCGTCGCCGCAGTCCCTGTGGCGTCCAGGCGCACCCACGCGGCCACGGTGTACGACGCCTGTGTCCCCAGTACCTTGCCGGAGGTGGCGGCATAGGCCTGGCCGCCCAGCTTGAGCGCCTTGTCCTCGCCCGTGGCACCGTTCTCCGTGACCACACCGCGGCGACCGGTGTTCACCCTGGTCCCGGCTGAGATCGTGGCGTCATCGCGCTGGGCGGACTGGGTCGCCGAGACGTCGACGGCTGCTCCGGATGCTTCGTTGAACGTCCACCGGCCGACCGGGTCTTCGCCTTCCGCGACCCGGAAGCGGACGCTGTTTGATCCTGTGCGCCCGGCCGAGTCCTTGGCCATCACCTCCAGCGTGATCGTGCCCGAGTCGAACGGGGTGATGGTCTCTGTGACCGTCGCCCCCGGTTGCCACGAGTGCCACGCCGTGTCGGTGGACAGCCTGTATTGATAGGCGACATTCACGTCTCCGCTGCCCGCCGCCGGACCGAACGTCACACTGCCCGCCGTCCCGGGAGCCCCCCCGGGGTCGCAAGCGCCGCCGGACACGCACGCGCTGTACACGGAGTTGAACGTGATTGCCGGAGGCTTCGGGCCAGTGCTGTCCACCGTGAAGTAGCACCACGAGGTGGCGGGGCCGCCCAGGTAGTCAGCGCCGCTGTTGTAGTAGGACTGGGTCCAGGCACGGTAGCGGTACTGCTTGTTGTCGGTGAGCGCGGCGTCCCAGTTCTTGTTCTGATCGACCCCGTCGCCCACGTACCCCGTGGGTGGGCTGAGTGATCCGGTGGACGGCTCTTTGGCATCCGACCATGTGCCGTCGCTGTTCTTCACATCGGCGTCGAAGTAGGCCCTCAGCGATGCCGAGGACTCCCCGCCGGCGACCGTCTGTGGTGTGGCGGCGAAATTCGGTGTGGGATCCGACCACATGGCAGGGGCCGACTCGGACTTGGAGCACACCTGACCCGTGCCCGTCTCCAGCCCGTATTCGGTGGGGACTGCGGGCTCGCCGACGTAGGTCACGACGATCACCGCGTCGTCGTCGAACCGCTTCCATGCGATCGGGTCCGACTCGTCCTTCGCCTTCAGCATCAGCGTCAGCGTGGAGAACTTGCCGTCCGCGAACGCCTTGACCGTGGGAGTCAGATTCTCATCCGTCTCATCGGGATTGTCCTGGAACCTGATGGGCGCGCGCGGCTGTGACGGGTCGCATGCGCTGCCCCGGCCCGCCGACACATCGCGGTCGCCCATCTGGTCCCAGGAGTTGTCGGACTTCGGTCCGCCCGGGCCCGGCCACTTCGATGACGAAGAGATGCCGTCTGTCCGCTCGAGGTCAACCCAGCGCGCGTCGCAGGAGAACGACCACGTCTCCGTCACCTCGAACTTCGCGTCCAGGACGTGCTTGCCCTTGAGCTTGTCCGGCTTGAACTCGAAGTACATGCGGTTGGTGTAGGCACTGCCGGTGGTGCAGTAGTAGATGTAGCCGCCGATCACGGCCGAGCTGCACCGGCCCACGCTCATGCCGTTGTCGCCGCCGGAGAAGTTGTAGAACACGTTCCCGTCGGACGACAGGACGGTCCGTTCGGATTCGTTCAGCTCCGCCGACGGGTCGATGTACAGCGGGAGTTCGGCGTTCGTCGTACGCGCGATGAGATCGGCATCCGGCTTGATAGTGACCGCATCCGCAGTCACGTCGACATCCATCACAGCCGCCTCGTCGCCGGCGCCGGGGCCGGCGAGAGGATCGCCTTCCTCCAGCGGGCCCGCCGGACGCTTGTCAGCTTCGGGCAGCGTCTCCTCCTGCCCAGCCTCCGCAAGTGGGCGAGTGAAGGCCGTCTGGACGCTCACGCCTTCACCGCTGGCGGAAGTAGCGGTCTCGCCGGCGGAGTTCCACATACGGGCCGAGGGCGAGCGGAAGACGACCTGCCCGTTGCCATCCAACGCGTCCATGGTGCCGGCCGCTCCCTCGCGGATCCGCAAGCCCGTGACGTCCATGGAGTACTCGAGGGAGGTGAGTGCCGGATCCTTGGCGGCCTCCAGCGTTGTCACCTCCAGCACCTGGCGGAAGCCTTCCACCGTTGCCGTCAGGATCAGGTTCACGCCGGGACGCACGTTCTCATAGGTGGCCCGCGGTCCCTCCAGGCGAGGTTCCGGCAGCCTTCCCGGCCACCCCAAAGAGACAGACCTGCCGTCCTCGGCGATCGTCACCAGATCCGTGTGGTCGCCACCGGGGGAAAACGACAGATCAACCGCGGCAGCCTTCGGCCCAATCGATCCGTCTTCCCGCTTCACCAGCGTTACGTCCGGTTCCGTCCAACCGCCTCCGGGCTCTTCCACCCGCACCGGAACGATCGACTTCTTCAGGGTGAACGTTTCGCCGTCCGGATTGGCGAACACCGTATCCCGCTCGGTTCGCTCCCCCACCACCTCGACCGGTTCACCGGACGCCGCCGCCCGTTGCTGTGCCTGCTCCGTCTCGGACAGGTCACTGCTTGCTGCAGCGACCGCGGTCGGCGCGGCGGCGACCGCCGGGAACGCCGGAACTGTTACGAGCACAGCAAGCGCCGTCAGCCACGCAAGGCCACGCCCACTCCCCTTGGCTGCTCTTCGCGCACGCCACACCCCGTCCCCCACTGCCCCACCCCTCGTTCACATGATCAACACAGGTGAACGAATGACATATGCACTACCCAACAAATGTCAAGGGAAAGGCAAAGAGCCCATGACCTCACCTTGGGGAAAATTTCTCAATGCCACCAAAATAGAGCAGACTATTTCATTAGCCATTTACGCGAAGTGCACGACTAGAACATTTCTCCATAAATTTCTACAAAATAAATCAGAAAATCGTTTGGCGGATTTATAACTACTCTTTCGAACTATTGACTGACATTGCCTGGAGCAGCAATTGATATGGTCATATGTCGATCCAAGAGCAGTCCGGCCGCCCCTGGCATCCCTCGGCGAAGTTGCCGCAGGCCGTACTCGGCGACGCCACGCAGCCAGTCCACGGAGCAGCTCAAGACCATACCCCGTACACGGGCCCTCAAGTTAGCGAATGCACAGAGCTACATATCGACCTCCGGATGCAAAAGTGACAGGGCGTGGCTCAAGCCGCACGGTCCAACTCGGCACTCATATTGGGATGTTGACTGGCTCATGCCTAGCCTTCTGACTACGCGAACAGACCATCAAAGCTCGACCGCATTGCACCCGCGACGCCTGCCATGAACAGCGGGCGTGGAAGCGGCTCAGCTCGCACCGTGCCGTACGGCGAGACATCACGGCACGAGCCCGACATCTGCCAATGGTCGACAGAGATCGTTCGGCACTGCGCTCGTCAGTCGGCGAAGCCGTTGCCCACCTGGCCTCGCTGACCCACAAGGAACTCACCTTGGCCTTCGAGCAACTCGGCATACCCCAGGTGTCAGAGAGCGCTGGGAACAAGCGTGAGCGGATCGAAGAGAGCTTCCGCCAGGTTCCCGATAGTGAGCTGCCCCAGCTCGCACAACGTGCCATGGACCGCAGAAGCCTCCACTTGAGTCCCTCGGTCCGCTTCCACCTCGAGGACCTGCTGTGGGAAGAGAACGACCCACCCGAGATACCCAAGAAGATCCGCCGCGAACTGGCGCGCGCCCTCACCCTCTCGGAGCTGGCGCAGCACCGGGACCCCTTCATGGAATTGCTCGACCGTCTCTGGCTCGCTGAGGAGCCGGGCCATCGATTTCAGTTCGCTGGTGAACGGCTTCCGGCCGGTGACGCTGAGGGACAGGGTCGAGCGCCATGTCTTCCGTAACCAGGGGGACTGGACGACAGAGGAGCTCTTCGCACATCTCCGCGTGTTCGAGGCGGGGACGCCAGATTCGCCCGCTTCCTGGAGGGCCTGGTGTCAGCAGACGTCCTCCTGGATGAGCACGCACAGGAGGCAGCAGCCACCTTGATCAATACGCATCTCCGCCCCGCGGGAATCGAGTTGCGGCAGACCGGCAACGACGGCGGCATCCCCTGTTCACCATGGTGTCGACACGGTGGCACGGCACCCGGCGACCGAAGAACATCATCTTCGCCTCTCGCACCAAACCAGACATCCGCTTTCGATCGTCCGTAGACAACGACATCGAGATCGTCGGGGGACACGCGGACGACACCCTCGTCTACGACCGGGACGTCCCCGCCGAGGGCCTGCGATGGCATCATCTACACGCCTGGTGGAAGGACACCCACCCGACGAGCAACGACACCGACTTCAGGGACGACCTCTACAAGCGACTCCTCAAGAGCCTGCCCGAAAAGTCTCCAGGACAGAGGAACTTCTTCTCCGCCTACCACCACCTCCTCGGTCCCTCTCCCGACGATCCGGCCCTCCTGCCCGAGGTGTGGCTCCACTGGGACCACAAAACCGTCCGCGAGCGCGGACCCGAAGCATTGCTGCGCTCACGGATGGATTTCCTCCTGCTGCTGCCACACGGGCAGCGAGTAGTCATAGAAGTCGACGGCTCACAGCACTACACCCGTGATCGTGGCCAGACACCGGACACCGGCAAGTACGCGGAGATGGTCGCCGCAGACCGCGACCTCAAGCTCAGGGACTACGAAGTGTTCCGCTTCGGCCACGACGAACTCGCGCGACTACTGACCTTTGCGGCGTGATGTCGTTGGGGGCTGACGATGTGTGATCGCCGCGGTATGCCGGTTGTGTGAGATATCCGCAGGGTGGTGGGCTGACGCCTGAACGGTAGGCGTTTCGCGGGCGGATCCGGCTGGAGGCCGCGGAGCGATTCGCTGCGGGTGCCTCCAGCGCGGAGGTCGCCAGGGACTTACGGGTGAGTGTGCGCTCGGTGCAGCGCTGGCGCCGAGCCTGGCACGACGCCGGCACCGAGGGACTGCGCTCTGCCGGGCCCGTCTCACGGCCCAAGCTGAGTGAAGCGCTGTTCGCCGTGCTCGAGCTGGAGCTCGCCAAGGGGCCGGTCGCGCACGGCTGGCCGGACCAGACGTGGACGCTGGCAAGGATCAAGACGCTGATCGGGCGCCGGTTCCACAAGAGCATGACGCTGTCGGCGATCGCGCAGATGCTGCACCGGCACGGCTTCAGCCACCAGGTCCCGGCCCGCCGAGCCCTCGAGCGCGACGAAGAGGCCGTGGCAGGCTGGGGGAAGGAGACCTGGCCGCAGGTGGAAAGTCCGTGGCGGCGCTCGACGCCTGGCTGTGCTTCGAAGACGAGGCCGGCTTCTCGATGACGCCGCCCACCACACGCACCTGGGCCCGGCGCGGACGCACACCCCTCATCCGGGTCCGGGGGCGTTCCCAGCGCCGCTTCTCCATCGCCGCTCTGGCCTGCTACAAGCAAGGTAAACGCTCACGGCTGATCTATCGGCCCAAGCGGCATGTCGATCACAAGCGGGGCGGCAGACGCAGTTTCACCTGGACCGACTACCGCGACCTGCTCATTGCCGCACACCAGCAGCTCGGCACACCCCTTGTGCTCGTGTGGGACAACCTCAACGTCCACAAGGACCGCCGACTGCGGGAGTTCATCGACACCCACGACTGGATCACCTGCTACTTCCTGCCGGCCTACGCACCGGACCTCAACCCCGTCGAAGGCATCTGGTCCCTGCTGCGACGCAGCAGCCAGACCAACACCGCCTTCACCGACCCCGACCACCTCATCAGCACGCTCCGACACGGTCTCCGCCAGATCCAGTACCGCAGCAACCTCATCAACGGATGCTTCGCCGAAACCGGCCTCACCATGACGACACCACGCCAACAAGGTCAGTAGAGGATGCCAAAACCCTTCTGCGGCACTTCCTCCCAGACATGTTCCGCCGCTTCAAAGTGAACCGCTGACGACTCATGGCCCGCTCCAAAGCCTCCTGGTGTCAGGTGCCAGTCGGCTTCTCGGGGCGCGGTTCTGCAATCCCGTGGGTCTTGATGTGCTCGACTGCTTTGGGATGCCGCGTCAGCCAGTCCCCGCAAACAAGCCACCGGGGGATCGTGCCGTCGGCGACCTGCTTGCCGCGGTCCGTGGTGCGGACCATCCGGCGCAGCTCGTGAAGGGTGACGGCGTCGGCCTGGAGCGGGCCCGGGCCTTCATCTCGGCGTCGGACAGCGGGGCGTTGTCGATGGCGCGCAGGGCACGCAGGGTGGCGAAGTGCGCTTCGAGGGTCTTGCTGGGATGGCCCCGGTCGCCGAGGTCGGACAGGTAGGAGGCCACCGCGTTGGGCTCGTCCTCGGCCCAGGCGTAGGTCGCGCACCACAGGCTGTAGGAGCGCCAGCGGGTGGCCCGGCCGTCCCGGGAGTTCTGCGGCACCGCGGTGGTGAGCTTGCGGGCGGCGGACGCGGAGATCCGCTCGCCGCCGCGGGTGCGCACGTCGGGTTCCGCGCGTACGCGGCGCCGGACGCCCGGGGTGCGGCCGGGGGCGGGGACGAGCTCGGCCGACGTCATGACGCGTCCTCCTCGGTCGCGGCGGGCGGTTCCTGCCAGGTCAGCGTCTCCAGCGGCGGCCGGGTCGGCCGGCGGGCTGCGGGCAGCGGCAACGCAGCAGCAGACAGCGGATCGCTGAAGAGGGCAGCGGGCGCCGGGCCGGTACCGGGGCGCCCGGCCGCCGCGTCGCTGACGGGAGCGTGCCGGTGGGGCTGGTGCATCGTCAGAACCTGTCGTAGGCAGAGCTGGTGCAGTCCGGGCACAGCAGGTCTTCGGAGCCGGCTGGCAGCGCCCGTCCGCAGCCCGCTTCGCAGGAGGGGAGGTTGGCGTCGGTGAAGTCGGCGGCGCAGGAGAAGCATAGGAGCCGCTGTTCGTCCGGGGCGGCGGCGGTCTCGGCGTGGACCATCGCGTTGAACTCGCAGTCGGGGCAGACCTGGATGACGGCCTCGTCGACATCGGAGTACACCGGGTCCAGGCCATGGACCTGGAAGACGTACTCGACTGCGGTCTCTTCCGGGTCGTCCCAGGTCTTGAGGCAGAAACGGCAGGCGGGGAGGTCCGCGCTCAGGACCAGGGCCTGCTGGGCGCATTCGGGGCAGACGACCGTGCAGTCCTGGACGTCCTGGAGGTCGGCGCGGATCTCATTCATGCGCTTCTTGAGGTAGGCCTCGATGCCGCGTACCTGGCCGCGCACCACGCTCATGGTCTGCTCGACGTCGGCCTTCTGGTTCTTGTCCAGGCCGGGCACGAGCTGGTCGGAGATGAAGGGCAGCAGGAAGTTCAGCACATCGGCGGCGCGGGCCTCGACGGCGGCGGCCGGTGCGGTCAGACCGTAGTGCTGGAGCGCGTTGCGGTCCCGGGCCAGCCTCTTCACCGCAGCGACGGCCTTGTCCGGCAGGTCGAGACCGGCGATCTGGGTGAGCCGGGTGAAGGCCTCGCCGGTGGTGCAGCTCTCGAACTCCGCGCTATCGAAGTCCTTGCGGGTCGCGGCCGCCGGGTTCTTGAAGACCAGGGTCCAGTGCTCGTGCTGGAGGCGGGCCTTGAGGAACACCTCGGCGGCGGCCTGGAGATGCAGCACTGCGTACTTCAGGGCGCGGGCGTCGGGCGCCTCGCCCGGGTCCGTGGCCAGCCGGTCGACGACGTCGAGCAGATAGTCCAGCCCGTTGGTGATCAGCGGGTAGCTCACGTCCGCCCGCCGGCTCTTGCCCTGCCCCGGCTCGGATTCCGCCGCCATCGTGCCCTCCCCTGCTCCCGGCACGCTGGCTGGAAGTCCTTGTGTCCGGCGGTTACCCGCTGACGCTGATTATCGCGTCTCGGTCGGTTTCTGATTCCGGGTAAGGAGAGCGTATTCGGAATCAGGATCGGGCAGCATGCGGGAGCGAACACCGCGGCCGTCGCGCAGTCAGGCCGGTGCCCCCTGAACGGTGACGAACTCCTCTCCCATGTGGATGCCGGTCTTGATGAGACCGGCATCCACCAGTTCCGCAAGGTACGGGTCCAGGTCGGCTGAGGAGCCGACCCCAACGAGAGCAGGTGCCGTATCGCGGATGTCCGTGTCGTGCCAGCAGGACCACGTACAAGACCTTGCTCGTGGGGCTGAGGGTGCCGTCGAGGATCACGCCTCGATCAACTGTTACGGCAGAGGACAAACGGGCGTATCGCACACGGTCATCTTCCTGATGGTGCCAGCTCTCAGGAGGTGTCCTGACGGCGTGTTGCTGGAACCAGTACCTGTGGGAGCGTCCAGGTCGCGGCTTGTCCACAGTGAATGCGGGCACCGGTACGGCGGGAGGTGTACCCGTGTCCCGATCACCAGGACTGTGCGGGGAGGCGACCCGCACGCGGCCCTGGTCGTCGGGCCGGTTGACGAGCCGCCCGAGCGGGTGCGTCATGCCCAGTAGGTCCAATCCGGGATGCCGATCTGGTAGACGGCACGCGTCTTGTCGAAAGCATCCCGGGGGGCCGGTGTATAGGAGTCGACCGTTCACCTGCGGTGACGCCCCGCAGGCGTGAAAATCGATGCAGGGGCTGTCCGCCGACGCCGCTTGATGTTTGGGCTGTGAGCCCGCATAGGAGTCTGGTGAGGGAGCCGTCCGAGGGGGCCGCACACTGTCGCCTTGAGCACGCCGATCAGCTTCTCCGTTACCCCTTTGGCTTCCCTGACAGCCCCTGCCTGCACCAGCACAACAAGGGGGTACGTCATGGAGGAGTTGAGAGAAGACCACGACGACGGCACCGTCGCCAGGGTCGCGGCGATCGACATCGCGAAGGCGTCCGGGATGGTCTGCCTGCGCGTCCCGCACGACACCATCGAGGGCCGTCGCGTTCAGAAGGTCTGGACGGTCGCCTCGACTACGAACACGATCCTCGAACTCGGTGACCGGCTGGTCTGCCAGGGCGTCGAGCGGGTGGTCATGGAAGCGACGGGATCGTACTGGCGCCCGTTCTTCTACCTGCTGGAGGCTCGCGGCCTGGACTGCTGGCTGGTCAACGCACGTGACGTGAAGAACGTCCCCGGGCGCCCGAAGACCGACAAGCTGGACGCGGTCTGGCTGGCCAAGCTTGCCGAACGCGGCATGGTCCGGGCCTCGTTCGTCCCGCCGAAGCCGGTGAGGCAGCTGCGGGATTTCACCCGCACCCGCACCGTATTCGTCCAGGAACGCACCCGGCACAAGCACCGCGTGGACAAGGCTCTGCAGGACGCGCAGATCAAACTGTCCGACGTCGCCTCGGACCTGTTCGGCATGTCCGGGCGAGCCATGCTCGATGCCCTGGTCGCCGGAGAACGCAATCCGCGCACCCTGGCCGACCTCGCCAAAGGCAACTTGGTCAAGAAGAAGCCGGCCCTCATCGAAGCCCTGACCGGGCAGTTCGAAGACCACCACGCCCGTCTCCTGAGGCTGCTGCTGGGCACCGTCGACCACCTCACCGCGCAGTTAGGCGAACTCGACCGGCTGATCGCCCGGACGCTGGAGGAGATCACCGCCCCGCCAGACCGCTCGGGCACCGGGAGCGAGCCCGCCACGACAGTCAGTGCACGGGTTCTGGCCGAGAAGCTGGACCCCGTCCCCGGGATCGGACCGGCCACCGCACAGATCATCCTCGCCGAGATCGGCGCGGACATGAACCGGTTCCCCACGCCCGAACACCTCGTCTCCTGAGCGAAGTTGTGCCCCCGCACCATCCAGTCCGGCGCGAAGAACAGCACGGGTCCGGCCGGGCAGGGTAACCCCTGGCTCAAGGGCGCCCTCGGCGAGGCCGCCAACGCCGCCGCCCGCACCGACACCTTCCTCGGCAACCACTACCGCCGCATCGTCAAACGCCGCGGCCACGCCAAAGCCCTGGTCGCCGTCGCCCGCTCGATACTCGTCATCGCCTGGCACCTGATCAACGACCCAAACGCCTCCTACCAGGAGCTCGGCGCCGACTGGCACCGCCGCCACCTCGACCCCGCCCGCAAGACCCGCGATCTCGTCCGCCAGCTCCAGGCCCTCGGCCACCAAGTCGTCATCACCCCGGCATCAGCCTGACCGGCCCGTCTCACCGTCATCCGGTCCGCACGCGGCCCGGATGCTGCCGCCTGCCCTCCCGAACATCGATTTTCCGATCAGCTTGTTCGGGGCGAGCGGGACGGCTGAGCAGGGCTGGGTCAGGCGCCGACGTGTTCGGTGAGGCAGACGTACTTCGGGGATTCCTGGTCGCCGAGGCTGCTGTAGTCCAGGACGGCGGGGTAGGTCAGGCGGGTTCCGGGGTACAGGGGTGTGCAGTCCGGCTCGGTGTCGTAAAAGACGATCGCCTCCCCCAGTGCATCCCGGGTGCCGGAGGGGTCCACCAGGTCGGCACCGCACTGATAGCCGGGGGCGTTCATCAGCAGCACGGCGTCCCGAAATGTGTCGCTGGCGCTGCCGGTCCAGGCCACGCAGTAGAAGACACCTGGGTCTCCGCCGGTGGGCGGCTCGGAGATGATGTTCACCCTCTGCAGGGCGGGCGGCCCACCGCACAGGCTGTTGATGTTCTTAACGTAGTACGGGGATCGGACGGTGCAGATGTCCTTCTTGGATTCGCAGGTCGCCGGGCCGGTGGGCAGCTTGTAGGTGGCCGGCAGGCACGTGGCCGACACGGTCGCCGCAGGGGCCTTCTTCTTTTGCCCGGCTTTTGGAGTACCTGCTGCCCGGGAGGCGGTTACCGCTTCCGGGGAGGTGGTCACCGCGGCGGAACGTTTGCCTGGGGATGCCGTCGTGCCAGCCTCGGCCCGCGTGTTGCCCCGCTGGCCGTCCCGGTTCTGTTCTGCGATCAGGTAGGTGCTGGCGGCGGCCACGGCGAACCCGGTGACGGCGGCCGCGGCAGCGATCCAGGTGCGGCGGCGGGCGAACCGGCGCCGGGCCAGGGTCCAGGCCGGGTCGTCCTCGGCGGCGGGCAGACCCTCCCACCCGGCCGCCACTAGGTCACCCGCCAGAGTCGGCGCCTCGGCCCCCGGCTGCAGGACCTGGGTGGCCTGGGCGGCCAGCAGCACCGTGCACTGCCTGGCCAGCGCGGCGGCCGTGGGCCGTTCTTCCGGTGTTTTGGTCAGTGCGGACGTCACCAGGGTCAGGAGGTCGTCGGGGATCCCGGCAAAGTCGGGGTCGCCGGACATCACCCGGGCCGCGACCACGTCCGGTGCACCGGTGCCGAACGGCAGCCGTCCGGTGGCGGCGTAGGCGATCAGTGCTCCCCAGGCGAAGACGTCCCCGGCCGAACCTGTAGCGCCGGTGCGGTAGCCCTCCGGGCTGATCCAGCCCGCGGTGCCGGTCATCACGCCGGTCCGGGTCACCGAGGTGCCGTCCAGGGCGTGGGCGATGCCGAAGTCCAGCACCCGCGGTCCGTCCGGTGCCAGGATGACGTTCCCCGGCTTCACGTCGCGGTGCACCACCCCGGCTGCGTGGACGGCTGCCAGCGCGGCCGCGGTCCCGACCGCCAGCGCGTACAGCCGGGCCCCGGACAGCGGGCCGTGCGCGGCGATGTGCTCGCCGAGCGTGAGGCCGGGCACGTACGCGGTGGCCAGCCAGGGAACATCCGCGCCGGGGTCTGCGGCGAGCAGTGCCACCAGGCAGGGCCCCGTGACCCGCCGGGACACCTCGACTTCCCGCTTGAACCGGGCCCGGAACTCCTCGTCGTCGGCCTGTGCCGGGTGGACGACCTTGACCGCCACCCGGCGCCCGCCGGGATCCAGGGCCGCATGGACCGTTCCCATGCCGCCCGAACCCAGTCGGCCGATGAGCCTGTACGGGCCGATCCGGCCCGGATCGCCAGGCCGCGCAGGATGAACACGCATGGACAACAACGCCCCCCACAGGCCGAACACCCCAACCGCGCCGGCCGGAACCGCAACTCTCTCACGCGGCCATCGGTCAGCCAGACGAACGACCGGACTCAGCCTGGCGCACCGCGCGGGGGAAGATGGGGATGGAATGACGGAACGCGAGGTCTGGAGCTTCCATGGCGAAGCGGGTTCACCAACCCCGTGAGGACGCGGAGTTCGATTTCATCCTCGGGATGAGCGGAGTCCCGGTCCTCGCATACTTCACCGGGACATGGCCCAAGGCAATCGAGCCCTGCCGCGCGATGGACCTCGTCGTGGGTGACATCGCAGACCAGTACACCGGCCGCCTGACGGCCGTCCGCACCGACATGACGCGCTGTCCGTCCGCAACCAAGCGATACGGGATCACCGGAGCCCCGTCCTACGTCCTGCTGAAGGAGGGAGAGGTCGTGGCCCACGGCACGGGGCCCATGACCATCGCCGAGGTACGGGAGTTCCTGGACGACCACCTCTGAGCGGTCGCCGCAGCACTGCGGCCGCCACGTCTGTTCGGCGAGTAGGCCCTCCTGGTCCGGACGGTGACCACCGCCCGGACCACGTCAGTGCAGCCGCTTACCCCTCCTCGGTGGAGTCCGGATCGCGTAGGGGCCGCAGCCCGCATGTCCGCGCACGGCGAGCCGCTCCCCCGGCCCTCGACATGGGCTCCCTACTCAGACGGAACACGCCTCGCACATAAGTACGCGCCCCGATGCCCGTGGCCGCCGGCGCTGATGAAGTGGCCCTCATGACGACGCAGAACGCCGCGCCTCAGCGCCGAGCAGACCACCCGACCTGGTGGAGGATCCCCCTGGTGGCATCCGCGCTCGGCCTACCGGTCCTCGCCCTGGAATACAGCGCGATCCGGGCGCAGGCGGGCATGGGCCAATACGGAGCAGTCCTCTACTGGGCCCTCGCACTGTTCGCCGTGACCTGGGCCCCGCCCCACCGCCGCTCGTTCAGAACCTTCCGCATCCTGGCGAGTGGAGCGGCCCTAATGATCACACTTCTGCCCGTGACGCTCCTGCTGCTACTGGGCGTAATGCTGCCCGGCTGACGCGTACGCCCCGAATTCCGTCCAGGCGGTCGAGGAGCTTTTCAAATGGACGAGCGCCTTGAGGGCCAGGGCGAAGCGGCGGTACAGGACACCGTTTGGGGCTTGCGCGCGGTGTTCTACGGGCGGGATCCGTAGCCGCCGACGACGTGGTCCCCGTCGTCAGAAGTGGGGCTGGTCCAGGCCGTCGCTCGTGTCGTCGTAGGCGTTGACGTAGGCGAGCCGGAAGGACGTCCCGCAGCGGCCGCCGGCGCTGTAGAGCGCCTCGTCGCCGAGGTGCTGGTGCGCGGCCGCGGAGAAGACGCCCTCCACCGAGCCGACGGCCTTGCCGTTCTTGTCGAAGAACTCGTACCTGATGTCGTACGCCATCGAGTGCGCGGTGTGGTTGCGCAGCCAGAACGTGATCTGGGGCGTCTCGCCCGCCTCACAGTCGCTCTTCACCCAGTACAGGTCCTTGACCGGGTGCAAGTAACTCCGGCTCGGCGACGGGCTGCTCATCGCGTGCTTGCCGTCCGACGAGGACACGGACGAACAGCCGACGGTGGCGAAGGCGAGGGCCACAGCGGCGGCGATGCGGTATCTCACCTGGTCACAGTGGCAGGCCCCGAGCCGCCTCGCTGTACTTTCCTGCAGGTCTCGGGGCGGCTATCTGTCCGTGGGGCCGTAGGCGGCGGCCATCTGCTGCTCGATCTCCCGGGTCGACTTCATCAGTTCGAGGGCCTCGCGGGGCAGGTCGCTGGCGCGCTCGCGTAGTTGCCGGACGCGCCGGCGCTGTCTGTCGGGGCTGTACTTGTTGACGAAGGAGCGGTGAGTTGCCCGCAGGATCGCGGTACGTCGGTCTGGAGAGCTGCTCGATAGGTGTCGCCTGATCGAGTTTTCTGTCGCTTGGAGTCTTGGCGTGCGGGGATGAGTCGCTGGGGGCCACGGCCGCCCGCTGCACCCGCCCGCTAGCATCCCTTCGCATGACGAGTCGGGGGTGGCGGCTGGGTGCCGTGGTGGTGCTGGCGGCGATCTGCGCCGCCGGTCCAGAACGCCCGGACGTCATCCGCGCGGCGTCGGACCTCGGCCCCCTTCCGGCCGACCGCTACGACTACACGCCGCAGGACTACCAGCGATCGCAGAGGGCATCGGCGTTGCTGATCCGGCAGTGCATGGCGCAGCGCGGCCACCCGGACTTCCCGCTCGACCCCCGCTACCCCAGCGACCCCGTCGTCGCCACCGCAGTCAGCACCGACTACGGCGTCCTGGATCTCGCCACCGCCCGCCGCTGGGGCTACGGCTGGGACCCGGAAAAGTCCCTGCCACTCCGGCCGAAGGGCCGCCGGATGACCAACGCCGAGTATGCGGACCTCCCCGCCTGCAGCGCCGAGGCGAGCCGGCGGCTGATGCGCGGCATCGACCTCAAGCGGGACTGGCTCTACGCAAGCACACGGGCGATCGAGGTCGACAAGGCGGTCAAGCGCGACCCGCGCCTCCGCGCGGCCTGGGACGTGTGGTCCCGCTGTGTGGCAGAACAAGGATTCACGCGCTATCCCGACCCCGTCGCGGCGTACACGGACGCCGGCTGGCAGCGGAACAGTGACGGCAACACCCGGCATACGCAGCGGGAGCGGACCACCGCCGTCGCGGACGTCACCTGCAAGCGACGCCACCATACGGCCGAGCTCTGGCACGCGGCACGGGCGCAGAAGCAGACCGTGGACATCACACGGCACCGCGACCGCTACGCCGCCGGGCTGCAGGCGCTGCGGACGTACCGGGCCACCATCGCCGAGGTGCTGCGGAAGCTCGGCTAGCGCGGGCATGCCCGGCTACGTCGATGCTTGCTGCACTCTCGTCCCAGGCCTGTTCCGCGAAGTCGGCGGGCTTGGCTTCCTGACGCAGGACACTGGGTATGGCGTCTTGAGTCGCACGGGAGGGGCCGTGGTGCAGGAGATGGGACCGGGGCGGACGCTCGATGGGCGCTACCGGATCAGGAACCAGGTGGGATCCGGCGGACTCGGGTCCGTGTGGACGGCGTACGACGAGGCCCTGCGAGTGGAGGTGACGGTCGAGGCGGTGGGGGCGGCGGGCTCGGAGAGGATGGCACGGGTAGCACGGATTCTCCGCGCGGCCGCGCAGCTGCGGGACCATCCGAACGTCATCCCCTTATACGACATCGTGGAGACGGACGGCATGCTGTGGACCGTCATGCCGCTCGTCTCGGGCCCGTCCCTCGCCGACCACCTGGCCGAGCACGGCCGGATGTCCGGCGAGCGGGTACGGGAGGTCGCGGACGCAATGCTCGGCGCGCTGGAGGCGATGCACAGGGCCGGGCTCGTCCACGGGGATGTGCGGCCCGCCAACATCCGCTTCGACAGGGGCCGTTGGGTCCTGCTTCCCGGAATCGGCGCCCTGGCGCGGGCAACCGAGCTCGAGACCACCCGGGACGACGAAGGGTGGATCTCCGAGGCGAACTACATCGCCCCCGAGCGCCTGCACGGCGCTCCCCGGGAGCCGAGCAGTGACCTCTTCTCCCTGGGGGCGACGCTCTACCACCTCGTCGCGGGGCACGCGCCATTCCACCGAGACAGCCTCATGGCGACCTTGTCGGCCGTGGCCTTGGAGGAGCCGCCGCCCCTGGGGGGTATCGGTGAGCTCGGGCGGCTCATCGAGGGGCTGCTGGAGAAGGACCCCGAGAGGCGGCTGACGGTGGCCGAGGCGCAGCGGATGCTCTACGGGGCCAGAGGGGATCCGCACGCGGAGCCCACGGCTAGAACGGCGGCTCCGGCCGCTGCCGCGACGCGCCGGGTGTCGGCCAACCACGCCGTCGGCGCAGCCAGTTGGGGACTCCTATCGGCGGTCCTCGTGGTGGCGCTGACCTTAGCCGGGGCCAACCTCAGAGCGGCCGACGTCTCGGACACCTTCGCGACCCTGCTGCCCTGGGCGCTCTTCGCCCTCGGACTCTGCGTCCTCGCCGTACAAGCGCGCGCGGCCCTCACGCGGCGGCGCAACCACGAGCGGGTGCCCGTGTGGCGGTGGTACGTCCGGTCGCTCGCGCCGCCCGCGCCGTGGACCGAAGAGGAGCGGGACCGGCGCCGAGCCGCCGCCGAACGGGCGGTGGACGAGGCGCTGTTGACGGTCGACCGACGACTCGCGGCAGCGTCGCCTGGCAACGGTGGGGGCAGGGGGACGACCGATGTCTGACCAGGAGACGCCGCCCGCCGGGATGCCCGCCTGGACGGTGCCGTCCTTCCCCGAGGCCGACGAGGCGCGAAAGTGGCAGGAGATCGACCCCCAACACCTCGCGTGGCGGCGCGACCTCGTCGAGCGCCAGCTGCGCCGGGAGCGCCTCGACCAGTGGGTGGGCTACGGGTTCCGGCTGCTTGAGCACGTGATCGTGGTGGGGTTCGGCGTGGCCTTCGTCTGGCTCGGGTTCTACGCCGTGGACCACAAGGTGTCGATGCAGGTCGTACCCATGATCGGCGGCGGGATCGCCGGGCTTGCGGGCGCCGTGCTCGCGGTGCGGAACGGGAGGGGGTGATGGCTCAAGCCCTGTGGCTCAACGGGCGCCGTGACTACGTACCCGGCGCGGTGCCGGCCTGCTTGACCTGGACGGCACCCCTGTCCTGCTGGACCTTGCCGATCCGCTGCCCGAAGGCGTCACCGGCACCTTGATCGAGCTCTTCATCGAGCCCGCGGAGATCGCTCTCTACCCCTACGAACTCTCACCTGCGTTCCCCGGCTCACGTACGCCTCGTCAGGCTGATGCCTGATGAACGATGACAACCGGTTCCCCCTCTTCCATGCCCGTTTCGATGAGACCAGCATCCGCAAGCTCCGCGAGGTACTGGTCCAGGTCGTCTGAGGAGTCGACCCCAACGAGAGCGGGCGCCGCATCACGGATGTCCGTGTCGGCGGGCAGCGCCAACAGGACCACGTACAGGAGCTTGCTCGTGGGGCGGATGCCGTCGTCGAGGATCACGTTGCGATCAACTACAACATCGGACAACGAGCGGCGATATCGCACAGGCATGAAGCCATCCTCCTGAATGGTGCCCACTCGAAGCCAGTGTCGTGACGGCGCGTTGTGGCCGCGCTGCTTCACGAGTGGAGTTCGCGGATTGCGGTGCTCCGCAAACCATCTCCCCCTAGAGTGCTGACCACGGCAGACGGGGGCGAGCACGGGGGCGCAGGGCATGGCGCGTGTGGTGGCGGTGCACGGCATCGGCAAGCAGACACTGGGTGAGGAAACGCTGCGCCGGCAGTGGTTACCGGCCCTGAACGACGGCCTCACCCGGGCTGATCGCGGGGTTCGCCTGCCGCCGTCCGACGTGTCGGTCGCGTTCTACGGTGATCTCTTCCGTCCCGACGGGGAGTTCCTTGCGGCCGGTGATCCGCCGTATACGGCCGCCGATGTCGAGGAGGGCTTCGAGCAGGACCTGCTGCTCGCCTGGTGGACGGCGGCCGCCGAGAGCGATCCGGCCGTGGTTCCGCCCGGCGCCGACACTCTGGTGGCAACGCCGCGCTCCGTGCAGGCTGCGCTGCGGGCCCTGTCAGGCTCGCAGTTCTTCGCCGGACTCGCCCTGCGGGCCATGGTGTTCGACCTCAAGCAGGTCCACCGCTACCTCACCGACCCCGACCTGCGCGCGAAGGCCCTGGCCCGCGTCGTCGACCAGATCGGCGACGACACCCAGGTCGTCGTCGCGCACTCGCTGGGCTCCGTCATCGCCTACGAAGCGCTGTCCGCCCGGCCCGGCCACCACGTGCGGGCCCTGGTGACGATCGGGTCCCCGCTGGGCATCCCGAACCTGATCCTCCACCGCCTCCAGCCGGCACCCCTCACGCTCGGCGGGCAGCCGCAGGGCGTGTGGCCCGGCAGTACGCAGCTGGCGTGGACGAACCTTGCCGATCACGGGGATGTCGTTGCCCTGGTGAAGGATCTCCGGCCCGTGTTCGGGGACCAAATGCGGTGCGCGGTCGTGCACAACGGCGCGCACGCGCACGATGCGGCCGCGTATCTGACCGACAAGCTGTGCGGGCAGGCGATCGCGGACGGCCTCACATGACCGGCCCTGCCGACGGCGGACCGCAGGACGGCGAGGGGCCGCGCCGGTATCTGATCGCGGCCGCGGTCTCCCGGTACCCCAAGTGCCCGGACTGGGACCGGCCCGGACTCGTTAAAGCCCGTCAGCAGATCGTCGAGCTGATCACGCAGAAGCTCGGCTACCGGCATCACACCGCGCTGGGCGCCGACCCGACCGTGCAGCAACTGAGGGAGCAGCTGCGGGCGTTCTGCACCTCGGACGAGCGCCGCGAGGACGACCTGGTCGCCGTCTACCTCTCCGGCCACGGCGAGGTAGGCGAAGCCGGCAGTGAACACGTGCTGCTGATGGCGGACACCGATCCCGCCGACGTCTCCTTCACCTCCCTGCCGACCGCCGAACTGGTGCACGTGTTCAGCGCCACCCGCGTTCGACGGCTTCTGCTGATCCTGGACACCTGCTATTCCGGCCGGGTCGGCAACGAGCTCGCCGGGGCCGCCCTGGAGCGCCTCGGTACGTCGTGGGCGCAGGGTGCGGCCAGTCCCGGGCTGGTGATCGTGTCCTCCGCGCAGCCTCACCAGCAGGCCCAGGCGGGCCTGTTCCCGCACCTGCTGAGCCGGGTCGTGGACAGCCAGGCCACGGCCGGCCATGCGCCGAAGCACCTGTCGGTGTCCGCGGTGGTGCAGCAGATGAACGGCCACGACGACAAGCCCGCCTACCAGCACATCAGCCTGTCCCTGCTGGGGCTGACCGGGGAGCCGCCCGACTTCCTTACCAACCCCCGCCACAGCACCCGTCTGACCGAGGTCGACCTGGCGCTGCAGGACGCCGCCGACTTCGACGCCGAAGCCCGCCGCAGAGAAACAGAATTCACCAGCCGGCTCCTCGTGCGGGCCATGGGCAGCTACTACGGGAAGTACGCCCGCGGCTGGTGGTTCTGCGGCCGCCACAAGGCCCTGGCCGAAGTCACTGCCTGGCTCGACAGCGAGAACAGCAACCGCGGGCCCGACCAGGATGAGCTATCCGGGAACGCCCTCCCTGGCGGTGCAGGGACGGGCGATGTCGTGCGAGTGGTCACGGCCGGCCCGGGCTCGGGCAAGACCGCCGTCCTCGGCCTCCTTGCCGCCCTCACCATGCCCGAACGCCGACGCACCGTGCCCATCGACGAAATCGGCCTCAGTTCCCGCATGCTTCCTGCCGAGCGCAGCATCGACGTGGTGATGTACGCGCAGAACCTCACCAACGCCGAGGTGCTGTCCGGCTTCGCGGCCGCCGCCGGTTTCAAATGCGCTACCGTCAGCGAGTTCCTGGAAGGCCTGGAACGGAGACACCGCGGCCGCAGGCGCCCGTTCACCGTGCTCCTCGACGCGCTCGACGAAGCCGCCACTCCCGACACGCTGTGCTCGCAGGTCGTGCGGCCCCTCATCGAACACTCCAAGGGCCGCATTCGGCTGCTCCTCGGGACCCGCCCCTACCTCCTCGACCGCCTCGGCATCTCAGCAGACGACCAAAACCAGGTTCTGGACCTCGACAGCAACCGCTACGCCGACCGCCATGCTCTGCGCGCATATACGATCCGCAACCTCATCGCAAGCCACAGCGCCTCCCCCTACCGGGAGGCAGACACCACGCTCCTGCGGCACGTCGCCAGTGCCGTCGCAACCGCTGCCGGTACCTCGTTTCTCGTCGCACGGTTCGCCGCTTACACCCTCGCCGCAGCCGATCGAGTCGTCACTGACCCGCGCGATCCGCAATGGCGCGCCAGCCTGCCCCGCCACGCAGACGAAGCCATGCGCGACGACCTCACCCGCCGCCTCGGCGACGACGCCCAGCGCGCCGCCGACCTGCTGCGCCCCCTCGCCTACGCCGAAGGCCAGGGCCTTCCCTGGGAAGGTATCTGGGCCCCCCTCGCCTCAGCGATCTCCGGCCGCACCTACACCGACGACGACCTGCTGTGGCTTCGGCGCAACGCCGGCTCCTACGTCGTCGAAGCCATCGAAAACGGCCGCTCCGCCTACCGCCTGTACCACCAGGCCCTCACCGAACACCTCCGCGAAGGCACCGACCCTGCGGCCGTTCACAGTGCTTTCGTCGACACCCTCACCACCTGCGTCCCCTACCGCAGCGACGCTACCCGGGACTGGTCCCGCGCCCACCCCTACACCCTCAACCACCTCGCCACCCACGCCGCCGCAGCCGAACGCCTTGACGACATCCTCAAAGCCACTGAATACCTCGTCCACGCCACCCCCTACAACCTCACCCCCCACCTGCAGCACGCCAAGTCAGACGAAGCATGCCTCACCGCCGCCGTCTACCGCACTGCTCTCCACCTGCACGCCCCCGCCACCGCCGCCGTACGCCGACAAGCCCTTGCTCTCAACGCTGCCCGCGCCGGTGCTACCACGATGCTTCGTCAACTCACCCGCCATACAGGCCGCGATGAGTGGACGCCCACCTGGGCCACCGGAAGCGACTTCACTCCAGCCCTCCGCGAGACCCTCGTAACAGACCGTGTAGATGTCTCCGCGGTGGCGTGCGCGGTCCTGGACGGGAAACCCGTCGCCGTCACCGAAGGTCGTGACGGGACTGTCTGCGTCTGGGACCTGGCCACCGGCCAGCCCATCGGCAACCCCCTCACCGGACACGAACGCATGGTCAACGTAGTGGCCTGCACGGTCCTCGACGGGAAACCCGTCGCTGTCACCGGAAGCCAGGACGGGACTGCCCGCGTCTGGGAACTGCGGGCTGGGCGGCTCTTGCACACCTTCGTTGCCGCAAATTTCCGGGCAGCGGCATTTTCGGCAGACGGCCAACTGGTTTTGGGCCTTGAGCGCGATATAGCTGTACTTCGTTGTGTCAAATACCAAGCCGCCGATGGTGACAGTCCCAGAGACTGACGACGAAAGCACCCCGATCTGCTGATCCGCTGATGTCCCAGTGGGAACAGACCTCATACCTGGTGTTCAGAGACCAAGACAGGCTGCTCCGCGCCGGGCGTTGTCGCTGCAGCAGACGCACACGATCTACGGGACCCACAGGCCATGTTCAGAACCTGCCGAGGTCCGAGTCCGCGCGAGTGTCACCTGAGTTCGACGGCGTAGGCGCTGCCGGAGAATTCCCAGCCGTCGGTGCCTTCGCCGATGTCGGCGATGATGATGTCGTCGATGAAGCGGTCCTCGAAGTCGTCGTCGCGCAGGTCGCCGGCCAGCCAGAGCGCCTCGATGTCGCTCCAGTCGCCGCGGCTCCCGTCGATGCGCAGGGGGGCGGCGCGGTGGCTGCCGCGTTCGCGTTCGTCGGCGCCGGTTTTGACGAGGCCGCTGATCTCGAACTGGCCGTTCTTGACGTGGTCGGGGATGGGGTCGGCGGGGACGATCGCGACGTTCTCGTACGCGGTGTGGATGAGGTCGCGGTAGCTGCGGCGGACGTTGTACTCGGGATCCGACAGCCACTTGAAGAGGGTGTCGGGTTTGACGTCGAGGCCGGCGCTCTCCAGGGCCTCGTAACCGCGTCTGGTCCCGGTGAGCTGGCTGAGCTGGGCGTGCCAGTGCTTGGCGCTGTAGGAGGACAGCCGGTGGCGGGGGGTGACCTGGGCGCGCAGGAGGTCGCCCAGTGCGGCGCCGAGGGAGTTGCCGCGGCCTGTGGGTCCGGCCATCAGTCGTCACCTTCGGGGATGAACTCGCCGGGCTGGATGAACTTGGCCTTCACCTGACCGAAGCCGGTCCCGAGCCGGTACGTGCCGGGCGGGGTCTCGTCGGGGGTCCAGAAGATCGCGGCGTCGACGTTGCGCAGGGCGACGAGGGTGTGGCCTTCCTGGACGGCTTTGAAGGCGTTGAGCCAGTGGCGGACGGAGGCCTCGGCGACCATGCTCATGCGCCAGTCCGGCCGCCAGAACGGGGACCGCTGTGAGGGGCGTTTGGGCCACAGCAGGCGCAGTGCGATCGACAGGCGGGTCTTGTAGTTCTTGTAGGGCTCGCCGCCGGCCTGGATGAGCTCGGTGCGGGCTTCGCGGGCCGCGGTGTAGAACGGCTTGAACAGCGACTCGTTCACCTTCCCCGTCCACGAGTCGTGGATGGTCACGGGAGCGGTGAGGTGTCCCTCGCGGTGCAGGCGCTCCAGCTGCTTGATGTGCGGGGTGGTCACCCACACGCGGCCCTGGTCGTCGGGCCGGTCGATGAGCCGCCCCAGCGGGTGCGGCATGCCCGGGTAGTCCCATTCCGGAATGTCGATCTGGTAGATCCCGGCCTGGGTCTTGTCGAACGCGTCGAGGGGCCCGGTGTGCAGGAGTTTGTTCGGGGCGAGGGGGACGGCCGAACAGGCGGAGGGGAAGGAGCCGTTGCGGTCGATCAGGCACAGCACACCGTCCCCGAAGGAGGCGGGCACCTCGAGCTGGTCGCGCCGTACCCGCTTGCCGTTCTCTCGAGTGTGGGCGACGCGGGAGCTGGTGACGTCGGGGTGGACCCAGCGGGGCTCGCCGTCCATGTCCTCGCTGATCAACGGCCAGGGGCCGTCCTCCCGGTCCTCAAGGCGGATGACCGGGACCGGGTGCATCTTCGAACGCGTCACGGAGTCCTTGAGGATCCGCAACGCCGGGAACACCGCAGTTTCCGGCTCGTCCTCCTCGTCGCCCGGGACCAGGCCGTCATCGTCGTCCCGCGCCGCGTCTTCGTCGTCCGCGTCCGCGACGGCGCCGCTGGCGGCGGCAGGTCGGGCGGATTCCGGGGCAGAAGGCTGCGCGGTGGCGCCAGCGGGGGCGGGCGCGCGGTAAGCGTGCAGCGCGGCCGCGAGACGACGGCCCTCGGCGGTGTCCGGCATCTGCGGCGGCGCGGCAGCAGCCTGCACCAGGGACGCCGCGAGCTCGGCGATCGCCTCCTGTTCACCGGCTACCAGTGCGGTGCGCAGCGCGGCCAGCAGGTGCGTGAGAGCGGACGGCAGTCCCTTCTGAGCGCCGGAAGTGTAGGGGAGCGCGGCGTCGGCCAGCTCCCGCTCCTCCGGCGTGGTGTGCAGCCTCCAGTCTTCGCTGCCGGTCCCTGCGGCGGGCACGGCCTCCGCGTCGCCGAAGCGGGCATGCAGCAGGTCGGGGCGCAGGTACGCGGAGCCGATCACGCCGAAGTCGCGTTCCGCCACCGTGACTTGGACCCTGCCGGGGTCCGTGGTCGCGGTGAGCGTCAGCAGGACATCGGCGTCCAGGAGCCCGAGCAGCGTGGGCTCGTCACTGTCGACGACGGCGAGTACCGGCACGTGCAGGGTGCGTGCGAGGGAGGCCAGGACCTGGGAGGCGTCCGGGAGACGGTCGCCGGACAGGGGAAGACGGGCGTTGTGGGCGGCCTGGAGCCGGTCCACGACCACCAGGGCCAAGTCCGGGACGTACGGGGCAGTCTCCGCGATGGTCTCGGCGGTCAGATCGCTGCCGTCGTCGATCATCAGCGGCGCATGGACCAACTGTTGGGCAACCTGCTGCTCCTGCGGGGTGAGGCGGCCCTGCTTCAGGCGCGGGTAGTCGCCCCCGGTCTCCGCAGAGATGATCCGGCGCATGATGTCGGCCTGGTTCGGGCCCGACGCCGCGTACAGGACCGTGC
Organism: Streptomyces sp. NPDC007095; assembly: GCF_040634475.1. NCBI lineage: Bacteria > Bacillati > Actinomycetota > Actinomycetes > Kitasatosporales > Streptomycetaceae > Streptomyces > Streptomyces sp. NPDC007095. The sequence continues at coordinate 25,421 of NZ_JBEYFS010000049.1, read as the reverse complement.
GGTGGTCGACCAGAGCGGTCGTGCGGGCGGCGGCCAGCCCCAGGAGACTTCCGCCGACGTTAGGGGCGGCCGCCACCAGAGTCAGCCGGCCCGGCTGCAGACCGCCGGTCGCGGCGTCCAGGCCGGGCAGCCCGAACGTCGGGACGTCGGCGGGGCCGGCGGTGAGCACGGAACCGATGGCATCGCCCAGTGTCGCGAGCCTGCGCGGCACGCTTTCCCGGTCCTGCTGTCCTTGGCTGTTCACCGCACCTCCTGCGGGCGCCGCGCCGGAGGGCGCGGCCGGGTCGGACGAGAGGGCACTTGCGTGGGTGTCGACCGGGAGCAGCACCGCGACGGGCGTGGTGTTCCTGCGGAGCACCTGCGGTTGGCCTTGAGCCGCCCGCGAGATCAGGTCACCGAACTCCTTCTGCGCCGCGCTCAGTACCCAGGAGGGGAAGGCGTCGGCTTTCCGCGCTGCCGGGAACCGGTCGAGCGGGGCGAGCAGAACACGGTCCTCCCGCTTGTGGATCAGCGTCGTGACCCCGTCGCCCTCGGCGCGCTTGACCAAGGCATACAGATCCCTGCGGGCGTCGCTCGCGTTCACGGTGTGCTCTGCCTGTGGTGACTGACTCACTCACCCTCCCAATACTCAACTCCCCTTCAGGATATCAGAAGTCACTCACCCGATTGGCCAAAGTCATACATTATATTGGCTACTCTCACTCACTCGCGAGACGTTTCGGTGTGGGTTGACGACTTGGGTGCTCACGGGCGGCAGCCTCGCACGGCCGGACAACTGTGACTTTGATCGTTAGTTGGCGGATTTGATTTCTGGTTGGCGAGCGATCGGTCTGGTGACTGTGGGTGCGGTCAAGTTCGAAGATGTGCTCTTGCTGCGCACGCCGAACTCGTCACTGCCACCAACCAGCCGGCGGAAGGCTGGCCAGGAAAACGTTCGCGGCCCTGGGTGAACGCTCCTAGCCTGCGTCAGGTGATGACAGCTGAAGACGTGTTGTTCGTCCTGGCTCTGCTACGACAGGCGAAGGCGGACGTCTGGATCGGTGGAGGATGGGGGATCGACTCTCTGATCGGCGAGCAGACGCGAGACCACCGCGACCTGGACTTGATGCACCGGCAGGACCAGGAAGACGCCGTGTTGGCTGCCCTCCATGAGGCCGGCTTCGTTGAGACCCTGAACTGGAGGCCCATCCGATTCGTCGTGACAGCACCGGACGGACGAGAGATCGACCTCCACCCGCTGGTCTTCGCCGACGACGGCTCAGCAGTACAGGCATCACCCGAACCCGAGCGTCCGTTCACCCACCCGTCCTCATGCTTCGTGACGGGCACCATCCATGGGACGCCAGTCCCGTCCTTGTCCGCCGAACAGCAGGTCTACTTCCACCAGGGCTACGAGCCGTCGGAACGCGATCGTCACGACATGGCACAACTCCGCCGCGCCTTCGGCATCGCAACGCACTTCTGATCCACGTCGGCGGGCGGAGACTCACCTCACGTTGAGTGACTGACCGGGGTCTCCGAGCCGCCAACTATCAATCAAAGAACCCGCCAGCCAGAGGTCAAAGGCGCCACGCGACCAGCAGGTCCGGCTGCGGCACCCGCCAACTATCGATCAAAGTCACAACAACATGACCAAGGCCGGGGCTACCAACCGGCCCCGGCCTTGACCCACCGCGTCCGCAGGCGAACACACACCCGCCGAACAGACAGACTCAGCCGCGCACTGCCGGCTCCTGTCCGCTGGGCGCCTCCCTGTATGCGAGGTACCCGAGGGCGGAGTACGCCCTGCCCAGCACTCCCGCGAGTTCCGCGGCCGTGAGGGACGCGTCGGTGTACCGCTGGATCGCTTCGTCGAGCGTCTCGTCCCGCAGGAGTTCCTTGTTTCGAAGGCCTGCCACGGAGGTCCTGAGCAGGGGCAGAGCTGTCCTCATCTCCCCCGCCACGCGGGTGAGGAAACTGTAGATGCGGTAGGCCTCCACCGGGTACTCGATCCCCCGGTACTTGAGACCGGTGACGAGCTCGGCAAGGGAGCGGACCGCGGCCGCCGGCCCCTGCTCGCCACCCGGCACCTCCTCGTACGCCGGGTGCTCGGTGACCGGGCGGGCCTTGCCCAGCGCGTCGGCGAGTTGCTCCGCATCGAGGGATGAGTCGGTGTAGCGCTGCAGCACCTCGCCGCGCGGTTCACCCCGGTAGTCGGTCATCAGACGGTCCTGCTCCCGGAGGCCCTCCATGAAGGTCCTGAGCAGAGTGAGGGCTGTCGTCATCTCGTCTGCGGCGCGGGTGAGATCGCGGTAGATGCGGGAGGCCTCCGCCGGGTACTCGATCCCGGTCCCCCGGTACTGGAGGTCGGTGACGAACTCGGCGAGGGAGCGGGCCGCGCTCTCCGCGTGCCGGATGACGTCTTCGGTGTTCTCGCTCATACGGATCCGGTTCTCCTTGCTGGGCTGAAGAGGCGCGGGCAGCTGGTGACGTGGCAGCGGTCCTGTACGGATCACGCCGCGCTCATCCGACGAGACGGCGATGGCCGCCGCGCCCCCGCCCCCATATGCGGGAGCGGGGGCGCTGAAGAGGTCCAGCGCGTCGTCCAGGAGCGCCGCACGGTCCGCTGCGGGCATCCGCTCGACTCCCGCGAGCAGCAGTCGGGCATCGCCACCGTGAGCGCGGGCGTGCTCAACGAGGAACGAGAACGCCTGGGCGGGCCCGGCGACAGGGCCTTCTTCTCCGGGTACGCGGGCCGCCGCGTACAGGCGGTAGGCGGCGCCCGCGGTCACCGCGAGCACGATCGGGTCCTCCTCGAGGAGCTTCGCCGTGAGGGACTGCCGGCACGGCGCGCACCGCTCAATGCTGGCGCCGATCAGCGCGACCGCGGTCCGCAGGTCCGGCACGGTCTCGACTCCCCACCGGCCGGGGTCAGGCTGAAGGTCCGTGGCCGACGGCCACTGGCGTGCACGTGACGGGTTCCCGCGTTGGCGGCCGCGTAGGCGACGCCGGAACGGCGACTCCTGTTTCTCGCCCGGCTCTTACGGCCGTGGTTCTTGGTCATACGGCTCTCGCATTTCCCGCGCCCCGGCCCCATGACCCGATGCGCGTGACGAAGAGCAGCATGCGGAAGGCTCAACGGCCCTGTGGCCGGGAAGACGTACGCCTCACACTGATGCTCACAGACCGGACCCCGGTGCGGGGTCCGCGGGCACCTTCGCCGTGGTGCACCCCGGTCATGGGCCAGGGAGCGGGCTTGGGCCGATGCGCCGGCCACTGCTGCGCAGCGTACCGGTCCGCCCGCCACGTCCGGTGCCGATGCACCAAACGCCCCCGCCCGACGGGTACGAGCGCACGCGGAAGTCGGCGCCCGGCCCTCCGCACGCGGTTCTACGCTCTCGTCATGTACTGCACAGCAGGCGCCCATCACCACGCTGGCGGGCAGGGCGCTGCGGCCGCCTCCCGAAACATCAGGCCTGCTCGCCCCAATCAGCGGGGCATTGTGCAAGGTAGGTAAAGACCGGCCCCGCGTCGTCGAAGCTCACGGTCATGCTCGAGGCGTCCTGGTTGATGTACACCGGCTGCTCCCCGTAGGCACCGCGGATGTCCTCTTCGGGGCTTGAGTCTCGTTGAGGACCCTCGCCGGACGGGTGCGTTCTAGAATGCGCGAAGGCTGAGGTCCCGGCGCCAACGGGCTGTTGGTCCGCAGTTCCAGCCCGGTCTCGTAACGCTCTGGCGGGGCCGGGCTGACCACTTCTCGGCGCTGCCCGGGCTGGCCAGGTTCGCGGGGAACAGAGGAGGGGCCCGGCTGCGCCGGACCCCTCTTCACACGGTGGGATTCAACCCGAGGCTCTCGAAGGCCTCGGACTTCCACTCTGCGATGTTCGTGTCAGCCGCGGACGATGTTCTCGGCCTGGGGACCCTTCTGGCCCTGGCCTACGTCGAACGTGACCTTCTCGCCCTCAAGGAGCTCCCGGAAGCCGTTGCCGGAGATGTTGGAGTAGTGGGCGAAGACGTCCGGTCCGCCGCCGTCCTGCTCGATGAAGCCGAAGCCCTTTTCGGCGTTGAACCACTTCACGGTGCCGCTGGCCATGCTGATGTCCTTCAAATCCTGCCGGAATTCCCGGCTCGTCTGGGTGCAGGCCCGTCCTCGACCGGACGGTGCCCGGCGTCCGTTCTACCCTGCCGGCGGCTCAAGTACCCGGCTTTGCGTGCGGCGCAGCGTGCCGCGTCCCCGCCTGACACCCGTGCCGATCCGTGCTCCGCGGTGCCCCGCAGGACACCGGGAGCCGGGGGTCACTTGCCCTTGGCGGCTTCCTTGAGCTTGGAGCCCGCGGAGACCTTCACGCTGTATCCGGCCGGGATCTCCAGCGGCTCGCCGGTCTGCGGGTTGCGCGCGGTTCGCGCGGCGCGGTGGGTGCGCTCGAAGCTGAGGAAGCCCGGAATCGTCACCTTCTCGTCTCCCTTGGCGACGACATCGCCGACGCTTTCCGCGAGGGCGGTCAGAACCGCATCGGCGTCCTTGCGGGTCACCTGGGCGCGCTCTGCCAGCGCAGTCACCAGTTCGCTCCGGTTCATTGCGTTGCTCCATATTCCTGGATCAGCCCGGTCTGCGGCGTGCAGGCGGGACAAGCCGACCATGCTGCCATCGGCCACTGACAGTGCGACCCGCGGGGCGAAGGAATGGTGCGGAGCATGGGGAGAACGTCTCCAGGGTTGCGGACCTGGAGGCGTTTTTCCGTCCCGCCCCATCCCGTCTCCGACGCGGCATTGCGGCTGGTGACACCAGTGGACAGGTTTCGGCCAACGTCTATCCGTGTGGCCGGTTTGTGGTGCATGGTGTGCCTGCGGGCGCCGCGCTAATCCCCCGGGTGAGGCCCCCTGTTGGGCCCTGCCGGTCACTGCGACCGGCAGGGCCCGCCGCACCTCCCGGCTCCCCACGGGAGGCCATGCGGCTGCCCTGGCGCTCACATGACCTCCGCTCGCCCGGGCGACATTGACGCGGTTTCCTGTCGCGGCGCGCCGCGTGGCCGGTATCAACGCAGCATGTTCAAGATCGCGTTGCGGGGCCTGACCGCCGCCAGGGTCAGTTGACACTGTCGCTGAGCGGGATGCTGATTCCGGCGCAGCAGTCGTGTCCGGCACTTGCGGTATTCCTCGGTGTGTGCGGCCTCGTGGGCTCGTTGGCGGCGAAGGTCACTCTCCGAGCTGCTTCGTCAGAGCGCGGTTCACGAGCGGGTCTCGTCCGGGCACGTATGAGAGGCGAGGCCTGTATCCACTGTTCTGGTAGAGCGCCAGGGCGCCGTGATTGCTGACACCGGTCTCCAGGACGATCTGCGTGGCCCCCCGGGAGACTGCTTGGTCCTCCAGGCTCTGGAGAATGTGCCTGCCCAGGCCTTGGCCGCGCGCGGTCTGCGCCACGTACATCCGTTTGATCTCTGCGGTGTTCTCGTCGAGGAGGCGGATGCCGCCGCAGCCCACGGGCACACCGTGCCGGTGGGCTATGAGGAACAGCCCGTGCGGTGGGTCGAAATGCGTGACGGGGGTGTCGGTGGGGTCGTCGGCGAACCCGTAGGTGGCGATCTGTTCCCGGTACAGGGCCTGAGTGAGGCGGCGTGCGTCGGGATGGTCGTAGGGCACCTCCCTCAGCAGCCGGGCGGATTCGCTGGGCTGGGCAACGCTGAAGGTGGTCATGACACCGATAGTGCCCGGTCGACCATAGCGAGCGCATCAGCGCTGGATGTGGGTGCCGGCCTGGCGGCGGATGCGGTGCAGGAGGCTGCGGCAGCGGATCGACTGGACGTGCGGCACGTGGTCGGCCAGTCGCAGCAGCGTGTGCAGGGTCGCTTCAGTGTCGTGCGCGAGGAGGTGGGCGCGCGCGAGGTGGATGCCATGCAGGAGGGCGGAGCGCTGGAAGCCGCTGGTCGGACCGTTGTCGGCAAGTGGGGACAGGTGTTCGGTGGCTTCGGCGAGGAGCCGTCGTGCGTGGTCGGGTTGGCTGCGGCGAGTTCGACGAGGGCGTGGCCGGTTTCGGCGGCGACCTGTTCGGCGGTGAAGTAGTACAGGGCTGGCGGGTCGTCGTCGCGGCGGTGCTGCAGGTGGTGGCGGATCTTCCGCAAGACCGCCCTGGCTGGGCGGTCCTTCGCCAACCCCGACGACATCGCCCAGGCCACAGCCCTGGCCACGCAGCAGCTCAACGCCCGCGCACGGCCATGGGTCTGGGGCCGGCCAGCCCCGCCGACCCGCCCACTACGACGCCGATATGTGTACATCCAATGAGGAATCCAGCACTAGCGCTCTGTCAGGAAGCGAACTCCTCCTGCAGTAGTTCAGTAACCGGCCGCGCGGATCGTTGTGAACCAGCTCGAGCATGTCCCGCACCTTTCTTCCGGTCGGGGCAGTAAATCGGACAGGTCTGACATCCGGCCCTGCTGCCGGTCGCGGCGCCATGCCTGGTGCAGGACTCCGCGACCGCGGAGGCGGTCTCCCAAGTGCCCCGGACTGCCCTGAGCGACCGAAGCGACTCATGGCTGGGTTCTCCGTCACAGCGGCCAGTCGCGAGCCCTTTGTCGGCCGCTCAGTCGCTTCAGTCGCTTGGGTTGTTGCGGGGGTGGACGAAGACAGCGACCGAAGGCCCAGCTACCCAGCGACTGTTCGGTCGCTGCTCGCCTGATGTACGAATGTGCAGGTCAAAGCAGTGATCAAGAGTTCACAGCGACCGAAGCGACTCAAGGTCGGGGTATATGAAGACGTTCCTGTGTGCGCGTGTGCGTTACATATAGGGAGCTTCAGTCGCTTCAGTCGCTGTTCTGAGTCGTGCGTAGCATCTGACCTGCAGTTTTCTGTGAACTGGAGCGGCAGCGACTGAATGTCTCTGGGTCGCTGCCTTCTGTGTTGGGTCGCTGCCGGTGCCTGCCGGTCGCATCATCGACACGGCCTCGGGGTTCCTTCGCACGTGCTGCACGTCCTCAAGGGCCACGTTCGCTAGGCTGTGTCCGTCGTTGAGTCGCTTCGGTCGCTGATAGGGGGTGTGTATGCGTGCTGACCTGCGCCTTTCTGGCAGCGACTCACGGCAGCCCGCCCCCGAGTCTTCAGTCGCTGCCTCCCTGGCCACTGCCAGCTGGTGCGCGCGCCGTGGCTGGCCCGTGCACCCCCTGGCCGCCGGCCGCAAAACTCCGGCCGCCAACTGCACCCAGTGCCGCACGACTCCGCACCCGCCCGCCGAGTGCCCGTGCCTGCCCGCAGGCCGCTGGTGCCACGGGTTCCACGCCGCCACCCTCGACCAGCGCTATATCACCCAGTGGTGGGGCGCCCACCCGGAGTTCGGCGTCGGCATCGCCTGCGGCCCGGCCGGTCTGGTCGTCATCGACATCGACGCCCACCTCACCCAGCCGCCCACCCGGGACCGGATCCTGCCCGGTATCCCGATCGGCGACGACATCGATCTCACCGGCCTGGCCAACGGCTTCCACACCCTTGCCGTCCTGGCCGCTCTGCGCGGCCAGCACAGCCCCGCGGAAGACGACACCACGCTGCGCGTCCGTACCCCCTCAGGCGGCCTGCACGTCTGGTACCGGGCAGCCGACAACCGGCGCTGGCGCTGCTCCGCAGGCTCCAGCCAGGGCACCGCACTGGCCTGGCAGGTCGACGTCCGTGCGCACGGGGGCTACATCATCGCCCCCGGTACCACCACCCGTGACGGCACCTACGTCCCGGTCGACAGCGTCCGCGAGCTGGCCGCCTTGCCCACCTGGCTTGCCCAGGAACTCGAGCGCACCGGTCACCTACCCGCCCCGAGCATCCCCGCACCCCGACCGGTCCCGCCACGCGCCCAGCAGGCTGTGCTCGCCGCGGGCGGCGGCCGCGACCGCATCCAGCGCATGCTTGCCTCCGTCCTCGCCCCCGTCGAGGCCTGCGGCCACCTCACCGAAGGCGCAGGGTTCTCCGACACCCTCAACCGTGCCGCCTACACTCTCGGCGGCCTCGTCGCCGCAGGCCGCCTTACCGAGGAAGAAGCCGAGCTCGCCCTCACCCAGGCTGCGGCCGACGCCCGCCCGGGCCAGGAGCGCCGAGCCGCCCAGATCATCCGCAGCGGCATGACCGCAGGCCGCCAGCACCCCCTCCACACGCGAAGGGGCCCCCGATGACGTCACACCGCAACGAGACCGAGGCCCTCTTCGAGTTCGACCCCGAAGCCGTCGCCGCCCAGATCCGCAACCAGGCACGCCCCGCACCAGCCACCACCGTTGCTCTGCCGGCCCAGGCTGACGCCTCCCGCGCGGCCGCCGGAGAAGCGACCGCTGCCGGACTCCTGCCCGACACCCTTACCGACCGCGGCAACGCCAAGCTGTTCGTCAAGCTGTATGCCAACGACTACCGGCACGTGCCCGGGATGGGCTGGTACCGGTGGGACACCACCCGCTGGCAGATCGACGAGGACGACACCGTGCTTTGGGCAGCCGGTGACCTCGCCGAGGCTATCGCCGTCCACGACCCCCGTGGCGTGCTCACGGCCCAGGCCCTGCAGTCGCACCGCCGCCGCGCGCTGTCCACCACGGGCATGAACGCGATGCTCGCCCAGGCCAAGTCCGCCCCTGGCATGGTTCTCAACGCCGCTCTCCTGGACGCCGACCCATACGCCCTGTGCACTCCCGACGGGATCGTCGACCTGCGCACCGGCCTGGTCAAGGTCCCCGACCCCAACAAGGATTTCCACTCCCGCTCCACAGCCGTCGGCCCGCAGAGCATGCCCATCCCGCGCTGGGAGCGGTTTTTGACCGATACCTTCGGCGCCGACGCCGAAGACCGGCAGATGATCGCCTACCTGCAGCTGCTGCTGGGCTATTCCGTCACCGGTGACGTCGGCGGCCAGGTCCTCCCTTTCCTGTTCGGCTCCGGCAAGAACGGTAAATCCGTCCTCCTGGACGTCCTGATGAAGCTCCTGGGCGACTACGCGGACGCGGCCCCGCCCGGCTTTCTGATGGCCCGCCCCTACGAAGGCCACCCCACAGACCTGGCCGAACTCCACGGCCGACGCGTCATTGTCTGTTCCGAGGTGAAACCGGGGGACAAGTTCGACGAAGGCCGCGTCAAGCTGCTGACCGGCGGAGACCGCATCAAGGCCCGCCGCATGAGGCAGGACTTCTTCGGCTTCAACCCCACCCACAAACTGTGGCTGCTGGGCAACCACCGCCCCGAAGTCGGCACCGGCGGCTTCGCGTTCTGGCGCCGCATGCGGCTGATCCCGTTCGAGCGGGTCGTCCCCGACCACCGCAAGATCGACAACCTCGCGGACCTCCTCGTCACCGAGGAAGGCCCCGGCATTCTCACGTGGCTCGTCGACGGCGCCCGCCGCTACCTCGCCGGCGACCGCGACCTGACCGGCCCTGAACGCGTCCGGATCGCCACCAGCGCCTACGCGGAAACCGAGGACCACACCGGCCGCTTCTACGAAGAGTGCTGCCGCCTCGACACCGAACTGCGCGCGGAACAGACGGCGCTCTACGCCGCCTACCGGGCCTGGTGCCAGAATGAAGGGGCACCGGCCATGTCCTCGCGTGCGTTCGCGTCCCGTACCCGGGAACTCGTCGGCCTGGCCTCGCCCAAGGAGATGATCCTGTCCAACCAGCGCAAGCACTACCCCGGCATCGGACTGCTCACCGACCAGGAGAGGGACCGCGCATGAGCTCCCTGATTACCGAGGACGAGATCAGCCACGAAGCCGACATCGTGTGGTTGGAGGACATCGACCACCTCGACTACGTCCGTCAGAGCCTGGACCGGCTCCCCACCCGCAAGGGAAAGCCGGCTTACCACCGCGACGGCCGCATGGTCGGCTACGTCCTCCTGGGCCCCACCGCCAAACCCTCCCGCGCCTCCGGCACGTTCCGCCGCCGCGTGTTCTGGCTGTTGCCCCACGACCGCGACAGCCAGCCCGTGGGCTTGTACGCCAAGAGCGCCCCCGCCGAAGCCGTCGATCCTCGCACCCTGGAACCCCGCGTCAAGGGCTACAAGACCGAACGCTCCGAAGGCGGCCCGCCCTCCAGCGCCATGCAGGAGCTCGGCATAACGCTGCCGCTGTAGTCGTGCTGTCGATGTTGCGCTTCCCCAGCAGCAGGCCCGTCTGGGGGCTGGTCCTCGGTCACGGCTCAGTGAATGGTCAGTCCGTATTCGGCGGCGACGCGCCGAAGACCCTTGTCCATCGTCGTCTGGAACTTGTTCTTTATCTACCAAGATCTTCCAGGCTTGCCGATGGCCTTGAGGGTCTCGGGGCGTTTGACGGTCTTGCCGACGTCGTAGCGGGGTGCCCGATGTTTGTTCTTGGCGCCGGGTGGCCGTCCGGGGCCAGCGCCTCGGGGTTTGGGAACACGGGTCGGGCAGGTGAGATGAGCGCGGATGTTCCTGAGCCCCCGGCGGACCCGGGCCGGGGTGAGCCGGTTGGAGGCAGCGGGCTTCTCCCAGGGCCGGCGGAGGTCCGCAGCGAGGGGACGGGCGAGCCGGAGTTGGGTGTGAGCGACGATCAGGAGCCAGGTCCAGCGGTCCGCCGCCTCAGGAGTACGGAGTTTCGGAGTGGCCCAGCCGAGGGTCTGCTTCGCGAATCGGAAGGTGTGCTCCAGATCGAAGCGGCGGAGAAATGCCTGCCAGAAACGGTCCACGTCGTCCGGGGTGGCACCGGTCTTGGAGGACCATAACCACACCGGCGGGGCATCTCGGTCCTTCGATAGGTGCTCGACCTTCAGCCGAATCAACGTGCCCTCGACCAAGGGCAGTTCGCCGTCGTGGTCGAGCCAGGAGGAGCGGTGGGTGAGCCTGGGGTGCACCCGGTCCCACGCCTGGGTTTCGGCCTTGCCGTAGTTGCTGGTGTCGGTGACCGTGGTGATCGCGGGCTCGGGCCAGGTGTCCGGCTTGGTGAAGCGGAATTCAGGGCCGTGCTTGGGAGGCCGACCGTTGACGCCGTGCATCCTCGGCGGCTTCGGCAGGCGCATGACGCGGTCGGAGCGGACCCGGCCGACCATCTCGACGGGCAGGTCGCGCAGGACCCAGGCCAGGCGGGTGACGTCGTAGCCGGCGTCGCTGACGATCACGATGGCCGGGTCCCCGGCTTGCCACTGGCCTGTGGCGATGAGCCGTTCAACGACTCCTCGGAGCTGGGCGGCGGTGACCGCGGTCGCGTCGTCCGCCGGGCCGAGCCGAACCGTGTCCAGGATCGCGGTCCAGGAGGTAGCGCCCGGCTCCAGCGCGGCCACGAAGGAGTAGGGCCAGCCCGGAATGAACTGCGATGCTGTCTTCGCGCGGCCGTAGACGTGGCAAAACAGCCGCTCTGCTGAGCATGGCGCATCCGAGCGGAGCCACGGCGACACGTCGACCGCCAGGACCAGGCGCCCGCCCTCGAAACGCGGCAGGGGTAGCCCGGCCAGCACCGTCTGGAGCTGGTCGACGTCGATCCGGCCGTGGTTCAGGCCGCCGTACATTGCTCCGTGCCCGCGACGATGCTCGGGCAGCAGCGTCAGGTCCACCGGGGACTTCACCGCCCCGTCCGCACACAGCACCGCGTCCACGAGCTCGAACAACTCGTCGCGCCGGGCGGTCAGACACTCGTAGAACTCGCCCCGGAAGCGTGATGCTTCCGCGAACGCCTCCCTTCGGACAGCATCAGGCAGCAGACTCACCCTCACGGCCTTCGTCGTGGTCACGTGCACCTTGGTCGGAGCACATGATCAGGCGAAGGCCGCCCCCACGTCTGGCGAATCCCCATGCGAGCGAATCCGTTCGAGACGCCATTCGAGACCGTGGCACCATGTACCGCATGACGACGAACCGAAAGGTCCATGCCGCGTAGACGGCCAGGACAGATCCGTGCTGGCGCCCCCGGCAGCCACCCGACAACGGGTGCAAGGCCGGTCATCGACGGCCTGTCTTCGCGTGCACTGTCCGAGATCAGCCGCCTCGAGCACACCCGCAACTATCTGCGGCCAGGCGATGTCAGCACAGCTGTGGGTCTGTGGAAGAACTACGTCCACCAGCCCGAGCGGGATCTGTGGCACGACTACGAGTGGGGCAACGTGCACTGGTACTGCTGCGGCAACCCCCTCGAATCCCGAGCCCTCCTCGACACCGTGATGCAGGCCATATCGTCCCGGAGTGCCCACGAACTTGGGAAGGTTGTCAGCCGGTCAGACGCCGTCTGGAACCGTCCGTCCCCGCCCTATGACGCGGACGGTAGATAAAGAACAAGCTGAGAAGCTGTTTCTGAACCCAAAAGGTCAGGTCAGCGCCGGGAGCTGGCCTGGGCCTACACGACGTGGCGGCCCCGCCGCAGGTGGCCTCATCATGCGCTCGCGGAGAGGCCGACAAAGTGGCGCGGCACTTCGCTTGGCTCGGCCAGGTCGAGGGCGCGTAGTGCGAGCCACTGGTCATGGATGGCGCTGGGGGACCGTAGAAGCGAGCGTTTGAGCAGTGCTTCGCTGCGTGTCAGGCGCTTGCGTACGGCGGATGTCGAGATGGACAGTGCGGTCGCGGTGGGGCCGATGCGTGCGTCGAGGCGCAGCCAGGTGGTGAGGGTTTCCGCGATGCATGCTGGGATGTCGGGCGCGGTGACAGGACGGAACTGTTGTTGGGCCCACGCCGCGACACGGGGCAGCAGCAGGAGCTCGTCCAAGGTGGGTAACGTCTGCCCCGCCGGTGCGGCATCGTCCTCTGGCGGTGGCGGGATCTTTGCGGTGATGGTGCGCAGGGCGAGTGCCAGTGCGGCTTGGTCGGCGAGCCGATGCAGGTCTGCGCCGAGCAGTTCTTGGATGCATGTCAGGCGCGCGCTCAGGGTGTTGCGGTGAATATTCAGGTGGGCCGTCGCACGGGAGTGGAAGCTGAGCCATGACGCGGCGGTGGCCAGCAGTTCCGCGCTGTCGGGGTCCTGGGCCCGCTTGGCGCGGTGGGTACGGATCGGTGAGAGGAAGGCTTCGGCCCAGGTTGCCGCTGCGGGCCCGATGGTCGGTGCCAGGTCGGGGTTGGCCGCGAACGAGGCCTGCCGTTTGGAGCTGCCGCGTGCGGCGGCGAGTGCGTGGAATGCCTGAGCGTAGCCGGTGGCGGTTTCCCGCAGGGGCACGGCGCTGCTCTCTCCGATCCAGCAGGTGGCCGCCAGCTCGGGGGGCCAGACCGGTGCCGGGGCGCCGTCACCGGGCGCAAGCATGAAGAGGTGGTCGGCGTACACCGGGCATTGCACGACCCATGCGCCTTCGGCCACATCGGTCAGTTCCTCGACCAGTTGGCTGCGATCCCTCGGCGGACACTCGATGACGTACACCCGCACCATCGCGGGCAGAGCCGGGCGTAGCGCCCCCGCGATCTGGCGGGCAGCGGACGTATGGCCGTTGAGCAGCAAATGCAGGACTGCTTCGCGCGTCCCGGCTTCGGCGATCCTCAGCCGACGCTGCTTTAGCCGGGTGTGTTCCGCCAGCCAGCTCAGACTCAGCACGGATGTGGCATCCGCGAGCAGGAGCGGCAGTTCAGGTGGTGCCGGCCGGGGCACGACGGCAGCGAGAAGGGGCGCGGTGGCACCCCGCGATCCGTCGAGGGGAAGGACGATGCAGGTGAGTCCGTCCTGGTCGATGGCAACGGACCTCAGCCGCCGCTCAGCTAACTCTCGTGCACCGCGCAGCGCGAGACCACGCTCGGCGTCGCCGAGGAGAGCGTGGGGCGGGTGGTCCGGAGCACCCGCAGAGTTCATCAGAAAGATGGTGGCGCCGGTGCGGCCCGCTAGCCAGCGAAGCACAGGCCCGGTGCCGCCCTTGCGGGCTGCACGCTGCATGTCCAGCACGGCGTCGGCCCGTCGAATCCGTCCGACAGTCGCCGTGTCCGCACGCAGATCACCCTGCATATCGTCCCCCGAGAGACTCGCAAGCCGCTTCGGTCGCAGAGTAGGCAGGTGCTGGCAGGGGCACAACAAGGCTCGCTGTGCGGACCGACACTGGAGGGCCCGTCTCACAGTGCCAACAGATCCTTCGCGCCGCTCGCAGCCGTCATGGCGGGGCTGCGGGCGGCGTTCGAGCACTGCAACCGGGATGCAACCGGGACGGATCTGTCACCTCCCGCTGGCACCGGGTTCACCTGCGCCGGGACACCCGGCGTCACCGTGCACCTGCGCAACGGTTCCGAGCGGCAGCACCCGGCGTGACCCCACCGTCGAAGATCTCTAGCAGATGCTCTGGCTGTCGAGGGCGGCATCCCACCCGCCTCCCGGGTCACCTCCGGTCGAGTACTGGTGCCAGTCGGAGTCGAAGAACACGCTGTTCTCCTGGCTGCCGTCGGAGTAGGAGGTACGCACCCAGCCCCGAGCCTGGAAGGACTTGGGCGCCGGGTAGTTGTCGATGGATTGGGCCGCAGTGATGACGCCGTACCAGCGCTTGAATCCGTTGGAGTCACCGTGCGAGATGACGTGCCCGTTCTGATCGACGAGGTCGACCGCGAGCCACCAGCCCGGGCCCGACGGGAAGTGGCAGTCCATGTTGTAGTAGTCGACGTCCAGCTCCGCCCAGGTGGACCGTTGACACGAGTTGTAGTAGAGCGTGATCGTTCCCAGCGGCGCATCGTCCCTGCTGTCGGTCAGCGTGTGCGAGCCGACCATGGCGCTGGAGCCGCATGCGTGGGCCGACGGGGACGATGCGACAACCCCGAGGCAGGCCATCGGCAGTACGACCGCGGCGGCAAGCGCCAGCCTGGTTGTTCTGATCAGAGGTACGAAAGCGGGCATGGGTGTACTCCTTGGCTGACGGAGGGCCCCGGTCCGTGTCAGGCCGAGGGAGGGGAGCGGGTGCTGTCGAAGCAGGCCGGGCTCCGGCCCGGGGAGAGGGTGCAGAGGAGAGTCGCTGTGGCAGTAGTTGCAGGAGGCGTTGTTCCAGTTGAGTTGCAAGGTGACAGGCGCGGTCACGCTCGTCGGCGCGCCGCCGTCGCTGGTGACGATGAGGACCGACTGTCAGTAGCTGCCCGAGGTCTTCATGCAGGGCGGCACATGAGGCCCGTTGATGTCGACGGTACTGCCGGGCCGGCCACAGTGCTCACGGCCGAGCCCAGGGCGCACACCGTGAGCGCCTTGAGTGTCTTGTTCATTGGTCTTCCCCCTGTATGACGGTGGACATGGCTGTGCCATGACAGGTGTGGCGGATCCCGGGGACTTCGGCAGCGCAGACGGGGATTGTCCCCATCGCCCTCCACCAGAATCTAGGCTCGCCAACGCGCTCTGAGAAGTGCCTGGTTGCACGGTGACGGCGGGGTTTCGGTGCCGATGTGCACAGCGAGCGGCGAATGAGCTTGTCCTACGGTCTTACATGACAAGTTGAGCGCCGCCTACGCGAAATCGATTTGTCATGGTTCATGCTGACATCCACTAATTTATAGACCCCTAGAAAGCCCGCGCGAGACACTCACCCTTCGGGAGATCGGCGAAGAGATCGGCATGTCCACCCCTCGCGTCGACCAGGTGGCCAAGGGCAAATAGCCCGGCGCCACATTGGGGAAACAGTCAGCCCCCGCCGGGGTCTCCCGGTGCCTGTGTCTGCTTCGTACGGTGTCCGGTATGAGCCAAGACGGGGTGCCCCGGCTGCGGTTGGTCGCCGTCACGGTCGACGAGGGCGGGCCGCGGTTGTGCCGGGGATGCGGTGGTCCGCTGATGCCGTCGGCGAAGGCGACGGCGGTGTTCTGCGAGGACGCGTGCCGTTCGCGGCACTGGCGGCGAATGCGGCGGGCGAGGGTGCGAACCGAGGCGGTGAAGGCCGGCGTGACGGCCTCGTGTTCACAGTGCGGGACGGTGTGGACGGTCGGGGTCGGCCGTCCCGTCTCGGCTGTCTACTGCTCTCCCGTCTGCCGCAAACGGGCCTGGAACGCGCGGCGCGCGCAGTCCGATGGGGCGTGAGCCTGCGCGTCCGGTGGCGGTGGAGCTGCTTCGAGCGCCGGGCCGGTACGCTCTTCCAGCGGAGGAGAGGCGGTCGGATCGTGCGAAGTGACGGGCTTCCAGGGCGAGTTGACGGCACGCGAGGGTGTTGTCCCCGGGGCTCGTGGGGGTGGTGTCCGGATGACCGGAATGGTCGGCAGTGTGACCCGGCAGCGCTACGACGAGCTGGTCAAGCTGGGGCGGGACTGGGTCGCCACGATGAGCAGCGTCCAGTGGCAGCTCGGGGACGCGGCCACGGAGATCGAGCCGATGCGCCCCTACGGCGGTTCCAACCCGTCGGGCAACGAGGAACTGTTCACGGTCAGCGAGGCGTTGCGCCTGTTCGCCGAGGACGTCGGCCTCGCCTACACGACGATCCGGGACTACCGGTGGGTGGCCTCGCGCTGGCCGAAGGAACACCGGCGGGCCGACGTCTCCCACACCATCCACAAGATCCTTGCCTCCATCGCGGATGAACAGGAGCGGTTCGAGGCGGTGGACAACCCCCCGCCCAGTCCGCGTGGCGGGCCCGCGCGCTGGACGCACGACAGCGCGAAGCGGATCGTCGGCTGGAAGGTCGACACCCCCGAGAGCGTTCAGGAGAAGGTGGACGCGATCCACGACCTGGCCGCCGACGACCAGGTGGCCGCGCGGGTGGCCACCGACTTCCTGCGCCGCCCGGCGGTAGCCTCGAAGGCGATGGCCGACGGCACAGCCAGGCATGCAGTGAATGAGGCGCAGTTCGACCAGTTCCGCCAGCAGGTCCAGTACGGGCAGGAGGAAGCCGCCCCGCAGCTGGACCAGCTGCGGCGCATGGAACACAGCACCCAGTTCATGGACCTGGTCGCGGTCTGCACGCAGTTCACCGTCACCGCCGGAAGGATCGTGCCGAACCTGCGGGGTGAGCCCTACGACGACGCCGAACGCGAGACGATCCTGCGGGGCCTTGCGCGGGTGAGGGCGTCGGCGGACTGGATCGAGAACGCGGTCACCCGCGGCGAGGTCGACCTGGACGAGCAGCTCCAGAAGCTGCTGAAGGGCTCGGGCGAGTAGCGATGGGGCGGGGCGTTCCCGCTCACGTCCACGCCGAAGCCGTCCTCTCCGCCCTCCTGGAAGCCCGCCCCGCCGGCCTGACGATCGTCCAGCTGATGGCGGCCACCGAGCGCACCCGCGCGCAGGTCCACACCGGGCTCGCGCACCTGCGCCAGGTGGCCGCGGCGAAGGGGCTTCCACCGGTGACCTGGGACAAGACGTGGGGATATCGGATGCTGGACGACGCGCCGGAGGTCTGGATCGGCTACGAGCGGGCGTTCTTCGAGTCCGTCCACCACCGGGTGGAGAACTTCATCGCCGGGATCCTCCTGCCGCACCAGAAGAAGAAGCCCGACGATCCCTATATCCGCACGGTCATGGCGCAGATGGGCGCGATCGAGTCCACCCTGCACCTCCTCGCCAGCCTGGAGTGAACCCCCGGAAAGGCAACGGGCCGCGACCGCCCGGCAGCTGGCTCCTTCCTCAGGTCGCGGCCCGGCACCCCGGCATGCCGCTGCCCCGCTACCGCTATCCCTCCGACACCAGCGACCTCGAATGGGTCCTGCTGGAACGGCTCCTGCCCACCCCCTCCTGCCAGACACCGAAGGGCGGGGCCCCGGAGAAGTGGCCCCGCCGCCGCGTGGTCGACGCCATCCGCTACATCACCGATAACGGGGCGAAGTGGCGGGCGCTGCCCGCTGACTTCGGCATTCCGTGGCGCACTGTGTTCGGGTATTTCGCCCGCTGGGCGAAGGCCGGCGTCCTGCGGCGCATCCTCGACCAGCTCCGCCGGCGGTTGAGGCTGCGGCGAGGGCGGTGTCCCTGGCCGGTCCGGGTGATCGTGGACTCGCAGTCCGTCAAGGGCGCGGAGACCGTATCGAAAGCCACACGCGGCTACGACGCCAATAAGCACATCAACGGGAGGAAGCGGAATCTTCTGGTCGACCAGGACGGCTTTCTCGTCGACCTCCTCGTCACGCCCGCCGACGTCCAGGACCGGGACGCCGCCCGCGTTCTGCTGACCCGCCTTCATGCCGAGCACCCCGAAATCGTCCTGGTCTGGGCCGACAACGGTTACGGCGGCGAGGAGTTCGCCACCTGGGCCCAGGACACCCTCGGCATCACCGTCAAGGTCGTCTCCCGGCCCAGGGACGCCAAGGGCTTCGTCCTGCTGCCCAAGCGCTGGGTGGTTGAACGCTCGAATTCGTGGACGATGCGAGCCCGCCGCAACTCGCGGGACTACGAACGCCTCATGTCCCACGCCGAAGCTCACATTCAGTGGGCGTTCATCACCCTCATGACCCGCCGCCTCACCCGCCGGAACCGTCGAAACGAGACCGTCCCGGCCTCTCCCACGGCAGCCGCCTGACGATCTCTCATTTGCCGTTCGGTTCGGTGTCCATCCGACGCCGAACCGAACGGCAAGAACGATCACCCCTCCTCCCTATGCCCTATGACCTGCGGAAAGAGGATGTGACACAGCTTGTGAGCTTGGCGTTTATCCTCGGCGGGTTTGGTGTTCCTTGATTGACTCGGCGCGTTTGACGGTCTTGCCGACGTCGTGGCGCTTGGCCCGGTGCTTGTTCTTCGAGCCGGGAGGCCGTCCCGGGCCCGGCTTGGACGGTTTCGGTGCGGCCGCCGGACGGGCCGCCGTCGCGCCGATGTTGCGAAACCCCCGGCGGACGCGTGCGGGAGTGAGGCGGCGGGGCTCAGCGGGTCGCTCCCAGGGACGGCGTAGGTCCTCGGCTAGGGGGCGGGCGAGGCGGAGCTGGGTGTGGGCGGCGATGACGAGCCAGGTCCACAGATCGGCGCTGTCGGCGTGGCGGACCTTCGGGGCGGTCCAGCCGAGCGTCTGCTTCAGGAGCCTGAAGGTGTGCTCAAGATCGAATCTGCGGAGGAACGACTGCCACCAGCGGTCCACGTCCGCCGGCGTCGCGGCGGTGGCTGAGCACCACAGCCAGACCAGTTTCGGGTCGCGGTCGCCCGGCAGGCGCTCGACCTGTAGCCGCACCAACGTGCCGTGCAGGACGGGCAGTTCCTCCTCGGCGTGGTCCAGCCATGGGCCGCGGTGGGTGAGTCTGGGGTGCATCCGGTCCCAGGCCATCGCCTCGGCCTTGCCGTAGTGGGTGGTGTCCGTGCTGGTGGTGACGTCGGGCTGGTGCCAGCTGTCGGGCTTGGCGAAGGTGAGGACGCCGCCGTGCCGACGGGGCCGCCCGCCCTTCGGCCCGGGGCGGACCGGGCCTGGGTCGCGGAGCATGACCCGGTCCGAGCGCAGACGCCCGACCAGCACGACCGGCAGGTCGGCCAGGGCGTGGGAGAGGTAGGTGACGTCGTAGCCGGCGTCCATCACGATCAGGATCTCCAGGTCGCCCGGCCGCCAGTGCCCGGCTTGCGTCAACCGCTCAACGATGTCACGTAGTTGGGCGGCGGTCACGGCGGTCGCGTCGTCGGCGGGCCCCAGGCGTACGTCTTCCAGCAACGCGACCCAGGAGGTGCGGCCGGACTCCAGCGCGGCGACGAAGGAGTACGGCCAGCCCGGCACGAACTGGTCCGTCTTGCGGTCGCCACGTCCGTAGACGTGGCAGAACAGCCGGTTGTCGCTGGTCGGGGCATCGGGGCGGAGCCAGTTGCTCACGTCCACGGCCAGCACGATCCGCCCGTCGGCGGCACGTGGCAGCGGCAGGCCAGCCAGCGTGCGGCGCAACCGCGTCGGCTCCAGCCAACCGCGGTCCAACGCCGCGTACAACGCGCCATGCCCGCGTCGGTGCTCGACCGCCAGCGACAGCTCGACCAGGGTCTTCACCGGGCCGTCCGCGCACAGCACCGCGTCCGTGAGCTCGAAGAGCGCGCCCTGGCGAGCGTAGAGGCATTCGTAGAACTCGACCCGAAAGCGGGACAAGATGCCCAATGCGTCGCCTGCGGGCGCGTCGACCGGGAGACTCATACGCAGCGGCCGTTCTCTCGTGCTTCGTGACTCGACATCTCGAAGCGTGGAGGACGGCCGCCCCTGCTGTCCCCGGAAGAACCGCAGATCAGCAGGTCGGGTGACCTGCGAGGATAACGCCAAGCTGAGACGCGGCCATCGATGCCCCGGAAAGGCCGAGACTGCCCCGGGTCCGCTGAGACAGGACAATCGCCCACGCCGCCGCTTCTGGTCTCGCCGCGGCTCCGGTCGGTGATTACGCCGTAATCACGGTGTTCGGGGCCGGCCGCCTCCTGGTGATTACGGCGTAATCACTTGTCCCCGCGGACCCGGTCAGTCTCAGTCTCTCTGGAGGCAGAGGCATCGGCGGCTGCGTCTCCCTGCCCGCTCACACGGTCAAGAAGCCGGCCTGGTCGTACGCTCCACCCTGCCTCCCAACAGCTGAGATGAGCCAGACGCAATAGACAGCCGCGCTGACGAGGGGCCAGGCAGACCACCTCTCCCCCGGGCCCCAACCAGCCCCGCAGACGGGGGCGCGCGGAACCCCGCAATGGGGACGCGCGTCTCCACCAAGGCGCTGCATGCTCTGGCTGCAAAGCCAAGACGAGGGGACCCTGGACATGCCGGGTAGTGACCTGTCTGAGGCAGAACGACGTCTGTGGGACGCATTTCCCCGAGGCCAAAGCATCAGCTTCGGGCCCTCGGTGCTTGGGCCCGGATCGGCATCCGAGACCATCGTGCGCGCCGAGATCATTGCCCGGCTCATGCTCGGTGAACGCGAGCCAGAAGCCGGGCATGTCCCGGCTTTGCGCGTACACGGGGCCAGAGAGACCGGAAGGCTTGAGCTGTCTGGCTGCGACGTTCCCTACGCCCTCACGATGACGGGCTGCACGTTCGACCACGAACCCCGCCTGGAAGCCGCATCAACGAAACTCATAGACCTCACCGGCTCACGGCTGCCTGGTGTGCTGCTGCGAGACGCCCGCATTGACGGCCTCCTCCGCCTCACAGATTGCCGCAGCACGCATTCGGTCCGGCTCACACGGACTCACGTGACCGGCACAGCTGATCTGACAGGCCTGCACGTCAGCGGTGCTCCCGCCCTTCACGCCGACAGCCTCGTGGTCGAGCGCGATCTGCTCTGCCGGGACGCAGCCATCAACGGCGAGTTGCTGATGTGGAGCGCCAGGATCGGCGGGACTCTGGTCCTGGAGGGTGCCCGCATCGTCAACCCGGAGGGCGCGACTCTCAACGGAGACGGGATCGTGGTCGACGGCGGCCTGTTCGGCAGCTCCCGCCTGCCGGGCCACACACTCGTGTCTCAGGGGGTGCTGAGACTGCAGGATGCACGGATCTCCCGCTGCTGCGTGCTCAGCGGTGCACAGCTGAACAATTCCGCCGGTACAGCGGTGCGCGCCGAGCGGCTCCATGTGGACGGTCCACTGGCCCTCGATTCAGCTGCAGTCGAAGGCACAGTCCAAATATCAGGGAGCGCCATCCAGGGCCCCCTTCAACTCCAGAGCGCACGACTCGATGGCGCCAGCCAGTGCACCTTCGACGCCTCACTCGCAAGAATCAGCGCCGACCTGGTCGGCACCTCAGGCTTATCGGCGCGCGGACAAGTCACTCTGGACGGCACCCACATCGAGGGCTCGCTGGACCTGAAGGCGGCACGTCTGCACAACCCGGGACGCCAGACGCTGTCAGCCCGACGGCTGCACGTCGCGGGGCACATCAACTGCCGCGGCCTGTCCTCCGACGGACACATCGTCCTCAACGACGCAGTCGTCGGCACCAGCATCGAGTTTCACGGCGCCCGGCTGTCGAATACGGCTGGGAACACTCTGACCGCCAAGGGACTGTGCGCGGGCGACGCCTTCGAGTGCTGCGGCAGCTTCGCCTCCGATGGCGGGATGTCCTTCACCAGCAGCAGTGTTGCCGGCGTGCTGTGCCTCAAGCGGGCGACGACCGTAGGCCGACTGTCCCTAAGGAAGATCAGAGCGGGTTCCGTCAGAACGAAAGCAGACACCGACCTGAGCGGGCCCGTGGACTTCCGGCACTCACAGATCGATGTCCTCGCCGACGACCCGGCCCGCTGGCCCGACGACCTGCTGCTCGACGGGCTCACCTACCGCCATCTCGAAGCGAGCCTGCCCGTCCGGGACCGTCTCGCCTGGCTGGCGAAGGACGGCACCGGATACCTGCCACAGCCCTACGGGCAACTCGCCACCACCTATACCGCCCAGGGCCACGACGCCGCAGCGCGGCAAGTACTGCTCGCCAAGTGCCGTCGTCAGCGGGCAAGCCAACCGGCGACACTGCGCATCTGGGGCCACATCCAGGACTGGACGGTCGGATTCGGATACGGCTACCGGCCCATGCGCGCGGCAGCGTGGCTCGTGCTCCTGCTGCTCACCGCGACCCTTGCCTTCGCCTCACATCATCCACCCGCAGTGAAGCCGGCCGAGGCGCCCACCTTCAACGCGTTCCTCTACACCCTGGACCTGCTGGTGCCCGTCGTGAGCTTCGGCCAGGAGCAGGCCTTCAACCCGCACGGTTGGCAGCAATGGCTCGCCGCAGCGCTGGTCGCGGCAGGCTGGATCCTGGCCACCACGATCGCCGCAGGCCTGACGAGAAGCCTCTCCCGTCAATGACCTCAACTTTGTCCCTCCAGTGATTACGGCGTAATCACTCGTCCCGGCTTCGGCGCAGAACGGCCTGAGTTGAGGTCCAGGGAGCCGGAGCGCTCAGGCAGTCACACATACGGCTGCGGCCCGAGCCAGACCTGCTGCCGCAGATCGAATAGGACTCCCGGGGCATCGATGTATCAATTAGCATGAAGCGCCCACTGGCGAGCCGGGTGTGATGTCAGGGGCCGGGGGAGAGGACAGGAATCACGCGGGCAACTCCCGATCCGGCGTCAACTTGGCCTAACTAACGTGTCAATCGCTCGGATGATCTAGGACGTTAGTATGGTGTCCCCCATGAGTTCGCCATCCACTTCCAGCGACCGCGAGAAGGTCGTCTCCAAACTGCCGGGACGGCTCCGGCAGAACCTCAAGATCAGAGCCGCCCAGCACGGCATCGACATCCAGACCGCCGTCGAACAGGGCATCCGAGACTGGTGCAGCCTCGCTTCCACCCTCGCCACTCTCGACACCGCGGCAGCCGACTCCTTCTCCACCTTCCTGCCGCCCGGCCAGTGGGAAGAGTTCCGACAGATCGCAACGGACCGACGCGTCTCCCTCATCCAGGGCCTCGCACAGTCCGTCCAGCTATGGCTCGACACGAATCCGGCACCCGACATCCAGCGGCCCGCGATCACCCGCCGCATCGTCGTCTGCAACCAGAAGGGCGGCGTCGGCAAGACCGCCATCACCGCCGGACTGGGCGAAGCACTCGCTGAAGACTCCAACTCCCTGCACCCCGTGCGCGTGGCCAAGGCCCTCACCAAAGCCCTGCGCGCCAGTGAGACCAACGCAGGGGAAGCCGAACCCGCCGACGACCCGCTCGACATCGAGAACTTGCCCGGGCCCGGGATGCGTGTGCTGCTCGTCGACTTCGACCCGCAGTGCCACCTCACCAACCAACTCGGTGCCACCCCGCTACCGCTGAACGGGGACAGTCTCACCAACCACATGGCAGGAGACCCCAAGGGGGAGCTCCGCGATCTCATCGTCTCCGTTGACGACGACGTCTTCGACGGCCGGCTCCACCTCCTGCCCGCCTGCAACGACGCCTTCCTTCTCGACGTGCGGCTGTCCGCGGTCCGCGCCCGCGAATCAGCGCTCGAGCGAGCCCTCGCCCCGCTCGAGAGTGATTACGACGTAATCATCGTCGACTGCCCGCCCAGCCTCGGGCTCAGCATGGACGCCGCCGCCTACTACGGCCGCCGCCGTGACGCCGAGAAGCCCGGACAGTCCGGAGCCCTCGTCGTCGTCCAGGCCGAGGACAGTTCCGCCGACGCCTACGAACTCCTCACCACCCAGGTCGACGACCTGCGCAGCGACCTGCAGGTCGACATCGACTACCTCGGCATCGTCGTCAACCTGTATGACTCCCGCCGCGGTTACATCGCCACGTCCTCCCTTCAAGGCTGGGTCGACATAAAGGATCCGCGCGTTGTCGGACTCATCGGCGACCTCAAGGAACAGAAGGAAGCCGTCCGCGTGAAGAAGCCGCTGCTGTCCTACGCGCCGAAATCGCAGCAGGCAGTCGGCATGCGCGCCCTCGCCAGGGAGGTCCTGTGAGCAAGGCAGACCAGCTCGGCAGCGGCCGCTTCGGCGGGGGAGTGCGCACAGTCAGCGCCCGCCGCCAGGCCGTCGCCGCCGCAACCGGGGTCCCGACAGACGGGATCGCACCGCCCGCGGAACTCCCCGTCCACCGCATCAGCCCGAACCCCGACAACCCGCGCTCCAACCTCGGCGACCTTACCGACCTCGCGGGCAGCCTCAAAACGCACGGCCAGAAGCAGGCGATCACGGTCATGAACCGGGACGCCTACATCAAGGCCAACCCCGACCGCGAGGCCGACCTCGAACCAGACACCACGCACATCGTCATCGACGGCAGCAGCCGGCTTGCCGCGGCCCGCGAAGCCGGCCTTGCCACACTCAAGGTCATGGTCAGCGACGACCAAGGCGGTACTTCCGAGGAACTCCTCGAGTCCGCCCTCGTCGCCAACATCCACCGCCAGGACCTCGAAGAACTGGACGAAGCACGCGCTCTCCAGCGACTCCTCGTCATCCACGGAAGCCAGCGGGCCCTCGCCAAGCGCCTCCACCGCTCCCAGGGCTGGGTGTCACAACGCCTCGCGCTCCTCAATCTCACCCCCGAACTCCAGGCCCGGATCGGGGAAGAGCCCATCGACTTGCTGCGCGCGATCGGCAACAAGCCCGCCGATCAGCAGGCAGCGTCCCTGGACGAGCTCAAAGCAGAACGGGCACGCAAGGAAATCGAGGCCCGAGCCCCCCGTCCGCAGCCGGTGCAGCAGACAGCGGCCGAACCGGCTCCCAGTGTGCCGGAGAACGTCCAGAGTGATTACGGCGTAATCATCAGCAGCACGGCGGCCAACGTCTCGGCCTCAGAGCCCCAGACAGAGGCGCAAGACGAAGAGAGCGGACCCGAACCGGCCGTGCCGGAACCACGCGGCGCCGCCGACCGCCCGCCCAGGACCGACACCGTCAACGAAGACAAGCAGCCGCGCTCTCTGCCCTACGACGATCCGCTGTTCATCGCGATGCACCTGGCACGGAAGATGGAACAGCCCGCCTTCTTCGAAATGCTGCGTGCACTGAACCAGTTCGGGCAGGAACTCGACCCTGAACGGTACGCGCAGATCACGGCACTTGCCGACGCCGAGGAAGCGAGCTGACACGGCGTCACGCTCAACTCGACCGGAAGGAGAAGACACTGAGGTTCTCGCAGCGGCCAGAGGTACATGGGAGCCTGAGTGCTCTTCAGGTATGACTGTCAGTCTTTTCGCACCGGATCCCGCAAGGATCGGGTAGCCCCGGCTGAGGCGGTCTGACTCTTGCTTATGACTGACCCCGTGAGTGTCCTGGC
>NZ_JBEYFS010000048.1:0-59800 GCF_040634475.1 Streptomyces sp. NPDC007095 | reverse complement strand
TCTTCGGCTACCTCACCCCGGCTGAGACCAGGCAGCGGCATCAACACACCCTCGCGGCATAGCCATTACGTGTCCGAGATCACGGGGAAGCTTCACGTTCGGGCAGCGTGAACTTCTTGGGCCGGCCTCCCTTGTACTTCGGGTAAAGGGAGTCGAAGCCGTCAGCGTTGAAGTTGTGGATGACATCCCGGACCCGGTCTTCACTGGTGAACGTCACCTCAACGATCTTCGCCACGGTCATGCGCTGCGCGGACAGCAGCACCATCTGAGCCCGCCGCCAGGTCACCACCGACCCGGTGCCCCTGCGGACGATACGCAGCAAGCGCCGCCCCTCGCCGTCATCGAATCCGCGAACCCGTACCTGCTCTGCCATCCGCACATGATCTCGTTCAGCGCACGGTCATGCGGGTATTCCGGGCGGCGCGTAGTGGCGCAAGTAGTCACGCAACTGAGGCTCGAGCCCGGACAGGTCATTTCCGTTGAGGGCATGCCACAGACGGTTCTCGATCCAGAACCGATGGGCGAACTCCTCGAACGAAGGTGCACACCAGAGGATTGCGGCCCTTTGCTCCTCCGGATCGTCGAGATTGGTCTCCGTCTCTTCCCCATCGCGCCGTGCCTCGTACTCGTATTCGTAGTCGAGATAGGAGTGCACCACGAACGCCTCACCCGAAGAACGGAGGTAGAGGTACCAGATGACGCAGTCCTGTTGATCCCGCAGGAATCGCACGAGGAAGGCTCCAGGATCGACCGGACTGGGCAAGGGCTCTGAGATATCGGTCCAGCAGCCGGTCACCGAGACCTCGTCCAGCGAGTAGTGCAGCTTCGAGTCGGCCTGGAAGGTGGCGAAGTCCCGCGGCAGCGTCAAGCCTCTGGCCGACACGTCCTCTGCCAAGCGATTGAGCGCCGTGACCTGTTCGGGAACAGGTTCGCCGGTACCACCGAGCCATTG
Source organism: Streptomyces sp. NPDC007095 (assembly GCF_040634475.1). NCBI lineage: Bacteria > Bacillati > Actinomycetota > Actinomycetes > Kitasatosporales > Streptomycetaceae > Streptomyces > Streptomyces sp. NPDC007095. The sequence continues at coordinate 58,848 of NZ_JBEYFS010000048.1, read as the reverse complement.
AAAGACGCCCGTGAACTGGGTGGAGTCGAGAGGTGGCAGACTCTCGTACGGGTAGTACTCGTAGGTGTAGCGGCAGGTCCGGTATGCACCCAGGTCCGTGGCACACCACTCAGAGTCGAAGCCGATCGAGGACAAGTCAGGCCCTGATCGTTCACCAGGCATCGGCCCCCCCTTTGATCATCGTGAGCGGAGTTGTCGGCGTCAGCATCGCACCGCCCACTGACACCCCTTGCAACGGGTGGGCGAAGCCAGCTCTCACTGGTGAGGGCGAACGTTGCCTGATGCGGCAATAGTTTTAGGTAGGGGGCGATGGTGGCGGTGGTGGTTGCGGATCGCAGGTAGTTCTCGGCGTGGTGGAAGCCGAACAGGGGGTTGATGACGGTGGTGTGGTCCAGGGCGATCCCGTCGAAAAATCGGCCTAGTTGAGGTGGGATGGCTACGGGGTCACCGGGGTCGGCGATGTTGACCCATCGCGTTTTCCGGGCGGGTGCGTTCCCCGTCGTTCCGGGCCGGCGCCCTGCAGCGAGGGGATGAGGCGTTCGGAGACGGCGCGGGGCAGCGCCATGGGAGAGCCCAAGGTGAGGAACAGCTCGCGATGAGCTGCTCGGCCGGCATCGCGCGGACGGCCGACACTCCGTTGCCAACGCGCCACCGGGATACGAGGACCTCACAGACGGCTGCCTTCTATTGGCCAGCGCGGGCGATGCGGACGATCACAATGCTGTACAGCCGAGATCGCCATGCCCGCGAGGTAGTCGTGATCCGCTCGCGCAGGTGAAAGTTACAACGCCTGACACCGTCCTCCCACACAGGAGTCCGGCGCGTACGCACTGCTGCCCCCGCTCGGGAGGGCCGGGGCGGCACTTCCCCCGTATCCCCTTGTAAGGGCAGGATCGGTGGCATGCGCATTTTGGTTATCGGCGGAACCTGGTTTCTGGGGAAGTCCATTGCAGAGCGAGCACTTGCGAGGGGGTGGGACGTCACCACCTTCAACCGCGGACGGTCAGGCTCCGATGTCGGAGGTGTGCAACAGGTCCATGGTGACCGTACAGTCCGTGAGGACCTGGACCGGCTCGCTCAACACGGTGCGTGGGATGCCGTGATCGATACGTCCAGTTCCGACTTCGCGCCGCGAGATGTCTTGTTGGCCGCCACCGCCCTGCGGGGCCAGGCCCGGCGTTGGGTCCACATCTCTACCGTCTCCGTCTACCAAGGGTGGCCGCACCAGCCGTTGACGGATGCCTCACCACTACTGGAGTGCCCTGCGGACGCGGACGATACCTATGGGTACACGGGCGAAAGCGGGAGCCCAACGGTCTACGGATTCCAGAAGGCCGGCGGCGAGCGCGCTGTCACCGAAGCCTTCGGGGATGCCGCGGTGTTCCTGAGGCCAGGGGTGATCCTCGGACCCGATGAATACGTCGGCCGCCTCCCCTGGTGGCTGAATCGGGCAAAGCGCGGCGGGCGCATCGTGGCCCCGGCGCCGGCCGAGCAACGTATCCAGCCGGTCGACGTCCGTGATGTCGCTGAGTTCGCGCTGGACCAGGCCGCGAGCGCGACTGGCGGCGGCTACAACGTCACCCACCCTGAGGGGATCTCCTTCGCCGACTTCCTCGGTGAGTGCCTGACGGTGACGGACAGTACTGGGACCCCGGTATGGGTAGAGCCGGACGTTCTGATCGAGCACGGCGTGAAGCAATGGACGGAGCTGCCGTTGTGGCGCACGCACGCCGGCGTGTGGTCCGTCGACTCGAGGCGCGCCGTCGCCGCGGGCCTGCGCTGTCGGTCTATCGCTGAGACGATCCGGGACACCTGGGCGTGGCTTGCCCGGGATGGGCGTCCCGTGGACAACCCTCGGTGGGCGGAACACGGGATCGCCGCGGAGAAGGAGGCGAAGATCCTCGCCTCGCTGTGATCAGGCTTCGATGGCGAGCAGCCCGACGTGCGGGCCGATCTGATGTGGTGGGGAAGCGCGGTTGAAGTCCTCGATCCGTTCGCGGAGTTGTCCGGGAAGTTGCGCGCCGTGGTACGTCGGCCTTGAGAGGTGGCGATGGATACGGGCCGTGCGCACCACGATGCCTGTCATCCGCTGCTCGCTCGGGATCTCCCACACCGGCCCCAGCGCCTCGGCGGCTCCCTCCACGTCGTTTCCCAGAAGGCGTGCCATCGCCAAGTCGGCCGCCGCACCTCCCCGAACGTGCGCCGACTGGGCGTCCTGTGACCGCTGCCCGAGGAGGGAAAGCGCTCGGCGCGCAGCGGCCTCGGCCTGGCCGCTGTCGCCGATGATGAGGGCGGTAGTGCTATTGGACATGGCCAGCCGCTCGGCGGTGAACCCGAACTCGCCGCCCACCACATCGTGGAGCTCGTCCACGCGGTCGCGGCCGGCTTCCTCGGAGAGACTGATTGCGCGCTGCGCAGACGCGATGTCGCCGAGGTGCGCATACGCGCGTCCCTGAATCGCATGGAGGCGGCGCTGTGCGATGTCGCCGAGTCCGCCGTAGGAGAGGGCGCGATCGGCTTTGGCCACGGCCTCAGAAATGTCGCCCGCGTGGTATGCGATGTACGCCAGGGTCCCATCCGCGAAGGCTCGCAACGGCACGAACCGTGTGGTCTCTCCGAACAGGGCGGCGGTGCGGGCGAAGGTCCTCGCGTGCCGCAGGTAGCCGAGGTCGAAGGCGGCGGAGGCCAATAGAGCCGCCACCTGGCCGTTGAGGATCATCAGGGCTTGGAGCTGCGCGGGCACCTGCGTGCGGTCCCGCTGGTCCTCAACCTTCCCGCGCAGTTCCTCGGCCTCCTCGAAGGCCCTCACCGGCGCGAGGCGGTGATAGCTTCGCGCGAGGGCGACGACCTGGTCGTGGAGCTCGTCAATGGTGTTGTCAGAGATGGACACGCCGGCGGTTGCGTCGGCGGCCTCATGGGCATCACGTGCGGTCATTCCGATTCGCTCTTCCAGATCCGGATCGTATGCGGGTACCTGGGGGTCGAAGACCTCAGACGGGTGCGCGAACAGCTGCTCCGCGGTGTATTCGGGGAACATGCGCTCAAGAATCGCGCACGTCTCCGCTCCGGGCAGGCCCACGAGCCGGCCAGCCGTCCAACGACGGAACTGAGGTTCTCCGCAGGTTGGATTGTTGGGGTTCCGGCCGAACAAATCCACGCCGGTCTGCGTGAACCGCTCATTGAACTTGCGGTATGTCAGCCGCTCCCGGTCACACAGCAACTTGAGCAGTGTGTTCGGCTCGCCGCTCATACCGCCCCCAGTCTCCAGCGCCGTTCATCTGGCGCGTCCTCGGATCAATCCCTTCTCGGGAAGGGGATACCTCCGACTCCCCCAACCGCAACACGTCCTGAATAGAAGCAACTTCAAAGCTACCCGGAGGCTATGTCCGTCACTCAGAAGCGCCCCAGAGGCAACTTCCTAGGACATGGCGGAGCTACGGGTCACAGGAGAACGCTGATCAGCCAACCCCCCGCTGAAGGTGCACGTCTAAGCACCAGCTGATCCAGGGAGTCCCTCGTGAGCCCGCCCCTACAGCGCACTGTCACCCCCACCACCGCTGACACGATCGCGGCCGTTGCGAACGTACTGCGCCCGACACCGGAGGCTGTGCGGTGAGAGAAGAGGTACGCGCGCCCGTAGAGGCCGGGACTGGCGTGCTTGTGCACTCCCGGCAGGACCGTGAAATCGCCGTCCGTGCCTGGCTCCTGGTAGCGGCGCCGGACGTGAGCGAGGCTACGGCACAGTGGCAGGAGAGCGGGATCGCGCTCCTTCGGTGCGGTGGCATCTTCGGCGCGGTCCGGATCTCCGCCAACTTGGTACGCGCAGCAGCCGGCACGGACAACACTCGGGAGATTGACGCCTTCCTCGCCGAAGCGTTGCAGGGCGGCCCGGTGTTCATGGACCTGTACACCCAGCGGTACTACGTCCTCGTACCGGTGAGCACCGGGCAGCGCTACGAGTGGACCTCACGCCGTGATCCGGAGGCAGAGTTCCTCGGGCGCGGCTGCTTCCTCGGCGTGCCACCGCTCGAAGCCACCGAACCGGAGGACGTGCGCTCGTACTGGTGCGTCCCGATGGATGGTCCCGGCACCCTCACCGTCCCGGACACGGTGTCCCAGTTCCTCACGGTCGCCCGGTCCCGGCGCGCCCAGGCGGAGAGGGAAGCCGATGAGTAACGAGGACGACTCGATCGACGCCGCCACGATCCGAGACGCGTACACGGCTGGCCTCGACGTGTGGGGCAGCTGCCCACCGAAGGCCGAGAAGCTGGAGCAGTTCCGCGACAGGCTCATCGAGCCCGTGCAGCTCCTCGTCCATGCGCTCACCCACTCAGCACCCCGGTCGAGAACACGTTGCCTCTCCCGCCGACCACACTCCAGCCGCTGCCTCCGACACCGCGGGCGGAGGGAGGACGAGCGGCAGGACGTCGCAGCCCGCCAGTTCACCCGTCTGGCAAGCCAGCGCTGCTTTGCACAACAGCGGCTTTCCGACGGCATTTTCGGTCGGAACGTTGATTCGATTCCTGGGACGTCCCAGGACGTCCCGACCGGGTCCTGTGGGGCGACACTGGTGACTCCGCATCCCTTGGACGATGCCCATGTGGCACGCCACGGCGTGCCACACCTGGACGAACCGCCCTTGTCGGCGAGTGGCGGCTCGAACTGCCTCGGCGACTCCTCTATGCGAGCCGCCGAGGCAGAGCTCCGCCCCTCGCCCACTTCGGATCCAGACCATGTCGAGATCGTCGCTTCCCAGCTCGGCCAGTGCGGTCAGAGGGTCGACGCTCCAGTCGGAACCACTGTCGATCGTGCCTGTCGGCTCTTCTTCCAGCCCGAGGTCGGCCGGGGTGAGACGGCGGCCAAGTCTGCGGGACAGCGTCTCGCGCAGGATATGCGGCGCTCTGCCACTCGGCTTCGTGCCCAGGACCCACATGGAAATGTGCGAGCGGGAGATCCCCTCCAGCTCACGCACCCCGCACTCCGCGGCCACCCGGGAAACGGCAGCGGCTGCTTGCGGCTGGGACCAGCCTGCTTCGCGCAGAAGTGCGGCGAGGGCGACGTTTCGCTCACGGGCCATGGACTGCCCCTCGGTTCCGAAATGATCTTTGGCGCCTTTGGCGGCCTTCCGGCCCGCGCACGCATACCCCTCAGACGGGATTCACGGTTCGCTCAACGTAGCGGCCAGATCACTCACTTCTCACGTCAGCCGTCGGAACCACTCGGCGATCTCAGCTCACTTTGGCTTGATCCGAACAGGAGTTGCGTCATGCGTCTTTCGCTGGTCCCTCGCCGAGGCGACATCCAGCGCGTGGACGGGAGCGGACGGCAAAGGCCCGCCACCGCGGAGCCAACGCCGCAGCGGAATCACGTGGTGGCCGCGTCGAAGACAGTGACGCTCGTACTGAGCGAGGATTCACCGCTGCCCGAGAGCGCTGCCGATGTGGAGGCCCTCGTTCGTCTTCTGCGCGGTCACGTTGCCCAGTTGGGAGCACGGACCGCTTCGGGCAGCCCTGTCCTGCTGTGCGCGCACCGGCTCTGCTCCGAAAGCATTCCCGAGGGCTACATGCCCAGCCGGGTGTACCTGGTCCAGCTCGCCGAAGCGACCCAGGAACTGGTCGCGTATGTGGAGCGCGTCGGTCCCGGGGCGATGCTCCCGAGGCGCAGGCGGCGTTGGCGGAAGCCGAGGATCAACGTGCTGCGCGGGGCGGTCTTCGCTGTTGCCCTCGCCTGCTTGGTCTGGGCCGCTTCGGTGCCGCGGACATGACGGCGACCGGAGCCGTCGTCATCGGGCTGATCCTCGTGCCGATGGCCTGGCTTGTTCTGCGGGGCAAGCGCGCAACCGGCCCTGCTGCGCCCGGCGAGGAGTCCCCGCCGTCTCAGATCGCCCCTTCCCCGCCCCGGTGACACCGGTGCCTCTCGTTCCTACCGTTCCCGGCCGCTGCGGCGGCCCCGAAGCCATCCCCGGATCCGCGGGGCCTACGGAGATCCACACGATGAAGCGCCTTCCGCGTATCGAGCATTACGGCCTGATCGGCGACATGCAGACCAGTGCCCACGTCTGCGACGACGGTTCGATCGACTGGCTGTGCCTGCCCCGGTTCGACTCGCCGGCCGTCTTCGCCAGCCTGCTCGGCACGCAGAAACACGGCACCTGGCGGATCGCTCCGGCCGCTCCCGCTGGCCGTTCCAGCTCCGAAGCAGTCGCCGAGCGCCGGTTCCGCGGTGACTCGCTCGTCCTTGAATCGGTATGGCGCACCCAGGCCGGTTCGGTCCGCGTCCTGGACTTCATGCCACCGCGCGACGGGGCACCGCAGGTGATCCGGATCGTCGAGGGCCTGACCGGTGAGGTCTCCATGGTCTCGGCCATGCGTCCGCGGCCGGGGTACGGCGGCGTCAGCCCGTGGATTCACGAGGTCGGTGGGCGCATGGTCGCGGAGGCTGGCGCGGACGCTCTGTGGCTCGACACCTGCGTCCAGCAGGTGGAGAAGGACGGCGTCATCGTCAGTGCCTTCTCCGTCGCCGCCGGGCAGAGCGTGGCGTTCGTCCTCAGTTGGTGCCCGTCCCACGCGACGGCGCCCGACGTTCCCGACCCGGAGGCCGCGCTCAGCGAGACGCTCACCTTCTGGCGGGACTGGACACGGGAGTGCACCTACGAGGGGCCCTATCGCGAACCCGTGGTCCGTTCATCGATCGCGCTGAAGGCGATGAAGTACGGGCCGAGCGGTGGGATCGTCGCGGCGCCGACCACGTCGCTGCCCGAGGAGATCGGCGGAAATCGGAACTGGGACTATCGCTTCACCTGGTTACGGGACGCCTCCACGACGCTGGCCGCGCTGCTGGGAACCGGATACCGGCAGGAGGCGCAGGCATGGCGGCGATGGCTCCTGCGAGCCGTGGCCGGCGATCCGGAGAACCTGCAGATCATGTACGGGATCACCGGGGAGCGTGACCTGCGGGAGCGGGTGTTGCCCTGGCTGCCCGGGTACGAGGGATCAGCCCCGGTGCGGGTCGGCAATGGGGCAGCCGACCAGCTGCAGCTCGACGTGTACGGCGAGGTGATCGAGACCCTGTACCTCGCGCACGAGAGCGGTGTGGCCCACTGCGCCGACACCGCCGTGCTGCACCAGCGACTCGTCGAGCACCTGGCACAGCGCTGGCAGGATCCCGACGAGGGGATCTGGGAGATTCGCAGGGCACGCCGGCACTTCGTGCACTCGAAGGTGATGGCCTGGGTGGCGATCGACCGCACCATCCGCTTGGTGGAGGCCGGCTCCCTCCACATGGACCTGGACTACTTGGCCGAACTGCGGGCGAAGATCCACCACGAAGTCTGCACCAAGGGCTTTGACCCGGTGCGCAACACCTTCACCCAGTCCTACGGCTCGCAGGAGCTGGATGCCGCCACGCTGCTGATCCCCCGCGTCGGCTTCCTGCCGCCGGACGATCCGCGCGTCGTCGGCACCGTGGACGCGGTACGTCGTGAACTCTCCACCCCGGACGGGCTCGTTCGCCGGTACCCGACCATCGGCGACCACGCCGGGGTGGACGGCCTGACCGGAGACGAGGGCACATTCGTCCTCTGCTCCTTCTGGCTCGTCGACGCCCTGGCCCTGACCGGCCGACTGGACGAGGCCCACGCCCTATTCGAACGCCTCCTCGCGCTGCGCAACGACCTCGGGCTCCTGGCCGAGGAGTACGACCCCGTCCAGCAGCGCCAGCTCGGCAACTTCCCGCAGGCGTTCAGCCACATGGGCCTGATCCAGAGCGCCCGGCTCCTTCAGCTCCTGGCGACGCAGTCCTCCCACCACCGCGGCGTGGTCGCGGTTCCGACGCCCCGCTCGACCTCACGCAGCACACGCCAGACCTGCGCAGACCTGACGCCGCAGCACGCTTAGCCACCCCCACCCTGACGAGGATTCCCATGCCTGACAGCGCCTTCCCGGCACGGCCGGCCGCTACCGGCCACCGCAGACGGCGGCCTCCGATCGACGCGTTCACGCTGCACCGTGTCCGCCGCGCCGTGGCACTGCCCCTGGTGCTCCTTGCCGCGCTGCTCGGTGCCGCCTTCCCCCTCTGGTCGGTGTCTGCGGAAGGCCCCGGCTGGCTCCTGGCCGGCCTAGTCTGCGGACTGGCTGGGGTCGCCACGGTGGCGGCTCGCGGAGCGCGAACGGCCGCAGGGGCCGTGCAGACAGCCGCGGAGGAGGCCCGGGCAGCGGCACTGACCGCGGTCGCGGGGGCAGCGGCAGCCGTCGAGAAGTCGGTGCAGTGGTCGGCGGACGAGCTGTGCCGCGGGGGACGCCCGCCGCTGCCGGACCTGCAGGCGCCACCATCGGCCAGTCCGAACGCCGAGATCAACAAGGCGTTGAGTGCAGTCCAGGCGCAGGCCATCGCGTCGCTGATACGTGTGCACGACGAGTCCCAGTCCGTCGTCCTCCTGGAAGTGCTGCGCCGTCTGGCCATGCGCGAGCACGCCCTGGTCGGCAAGGCGCTTCAGGCACTGAGCCAGCTGGAGATGCTGACCGACGACCCGGAGCTGCTGGCCAAGATCTTCGAGATCGATCACCTCGTGACGCGGATGCGTCGCCAGGTCGAGAGCACGGCGGTGCTGGGCGGGCAGTCCCTGCGCAGCGTGCGCCGGCCTGTTCCCGTCGCGACGGCGCTGCGCGGCGCGGTCTCCGAGGTCGTGCAGTATCCGCGTGTGGCTGTCGCGGCCGGGTCTGTGGGCGCCGAGCTGGGTCTTCCCGGACATGTGGGTCCGGACCTGACGCACCTGCTGGCCGAGCTGATCGAGAACGCCTGCGAGTGCTCCGATCCGGCGACGAAGGTGATGGTGCGTGCGCAGCGGGTGGCGAACGGGCTGGCGGTCGAGGTCGAGGACCGGGCCATCCCCATGCATCCGCAGACGCGGGCACAGATGAACCACCTACTCAAAGCCCCCGACGAGGTCGACGTCAGCGGCCAAGTCCGAGCCGGCCAGCTCGGCTTGCTGGTCGCCGCGAAGATCGCCCAGTCCCACGGGCTGTCCGTTCTCCTGCAGGAGAACGTGACAGGAGGCACCACCGCCCTGGTCGTTATTCCGGCACGGCTCCTCGTAGCGATTCCCTCCGTCGACGATGCGAGCGCGCTGCCAAAGGAAGCCCGCCCCTCCGCGCCGCAGCCGCGGCAGGTTGCCGCGACTCCAGCCATCCCGACGGCCGGCCAGGTCACACGCCCCGGCACCGCAGGGGCACCGGGAGCCGCAGAGACAGGTCACTCTGCTGATGCGCCCGCTCTTCCCACGCGTAGACGTCAGGTCGGCTCGTTCCATCCACCACGCGAGCGGGAGCAAGCCCCCGTGACCGCGGCGACGCCAGGGCTCGCAGCCGCCTTCCGCAACGGCATCCAGGCCGGCGGGGCCGCCGGTTCTCCCACCGCTTCGACAGAGCAGCCCAGGCCCTGAACCTCGCCCTTCCTTCCACGTTCCCGGCGGCCCGTTACATCCGCTGGCCCTTCCCCCTTTTGGAGCGATCCCTATGAGCACCCACCCCGCGATGAACAACGTGACCGGCGACGCGCCCGCATCCGAGACAACGGCAAGCGGACAGCGGGACAACATGGCCTGGCTGCTGCGTCAGTTCGCCTCCGATGTCCCGGGCGTCACGCACGCCGTCCTGCTGTCGCGGGACGGACTGCGGCTGCTGGACAGCGACGTCGACAAGGACTGGGCGGACGAACTGTCGGCCGCGCTCAGCGGAGTGGCCTCACTCGCGGCGAACATCACCGGCCCCAGCCACAAGAAGCGGCCGGCCAGGCAGGTCGTCATCGAGCGAGACGACTGCCTGTTCTTCGTCCAGAGCGCCGGTCGCAGCGCGGCCTTCGAAAACCACCCCGGCAACGAACGCGGTGAGGTGGACACGGTCCTCGCCGTCATCGCCACCACGGACGCCGACGCGGGCACCGTCGGGTACGAGACGGGGCGGCTGGTGCAGAGGTTCGCCCCCTACATGCAGATCCCCGTCCGCGTCGGCACGGGTGCTGAGGTCCGGTGACCACACACGGCCGCGCGGCCGAGGATTCGACGTTCGTGCGGACCTACACCCTGACGCGCGGGCGTACCAAGCCGCGGCACCTGCTCGGCCTGGAAACCGTGCTGGACGCCGGGCCGGGGCGTCCCGGCCCGGGCCAGGCCGAGGAATGCGAAGACATCCTCACCCTGTGCCGAGAGCGCCGACGTTCGGTGACCGAGCTGGCGGGCCGACTCGGCCGCCCTGTCACTGCCGTCAAGATCCTCGTCTCGGACCTCCTGGACGCCGACGCCCTGGTCGTCCCCGTCACCTCCCCCTATGCCGCAGCCGACGCGGACGCGGATGCAGGTCCCTCCCCGCAACTGCTGGCGGCCCTCTCAGCGGGCCTGAAAAGGAAGTGGCCCGATGCCATCGCCTACCCCCAGGCCGGATGACCCGGCCGTGGTGCTGCGGACTCCGGCGCGCCCGGATGCCGGTGCACCTACCGTGCTGAAGATCGTGATCGCCGGGGGCTTCGGCGCGGGCAAGACCACCGCCGTGGGCGCGGTCAGCGAGATCACGCCGCTGAGCACGGAGGAGTACCTGACCGAAGCGAGCGCGGACGTGGACAGCCTGGAAGGCGTCGAGGCCAAGCAGACCACCACGGTCGCCTTCGACTTCGGTCGCCTCAGCCTGCCCGACGCGCCCGTACCCCTGGAACTGTTCCTGTTCGGCACGCCGGGCCAGGACCGGTTCGTCGACCTCTGGTACGACCTCTCCCGCGGAGCCGTCGGCGCGGTCGTCCTGGTCGATACCCGCCGCCTGGAAAGCAGCTTCACCCCCGTCAGCTTCTTCGAAGACATCGGCCTGCCCTTCGTCGTCGCCGTGAACCAGTTCCACGGAGCACACCGCTACCACCCCGAACAGGTCCGTACCGCCCTCGAACTACCCGCCTCTGTACCGGTGGTCACCTGCGACGCCCGCGACCCGAACCACGTCGCCGGCGTCCTGCTGACCCTCGTCGGCCACGCCGTGAGAAACGCAGCGGCGGGCCCCGTCCGCCCCACACCCACTACCACCCTCCAGGACGCCTGATGACATACCAGCCCACCAACCCCTACCTCGGACCGCAGACCCCGCCCACGCAGGCACTGCCGCGCCGCAACCTGCGGGACCTCGCCCCTGGGCCGTCCGTCCCTGCCGCCGCCGTCACCGGCCCGCAGGCCCAGCGGACGACCGAACTGGCGCGGCGGTACGAGCTGATCGAGCGCCTGGGCATGCCTACCGCTGCCAGCGACGACTTCGACGAGATGGCCCGCGACATGGCCACGCAGGCCGGGTTCCTGTACGGGTTCGTCAATCTGTTCCTGGAGGAGCAGACCTTCGTCGGACTGCACCAGCCGCCCGCGGACAGCGGGTACGTCATCGTAGGCCGCACCATGAGCCGCGACCACGGCTGGTGCCCGGAGGTCATGGCCCGCAAGAAGGCCCTCCCGCTGCACGACGTGCACGCCAGCCCGCGCTTCAGCAGCAACCACGTGGTCGACGCGGTCGGGATCCGCTCCTACTTCGGCGCCCCGCTCATCCACGACAGCGGCACCGTGCTGGGCACGGTGTGCGTCATCGACCCCGAGAAGAGGCCCCTGAGCGAGGCGCGACGCCTCAGAGACATCGTCATCAACGCCGGCGCAGCCACTGGATGTCCCGGTCCTCGAAGATGAAGTCGAGGAAGATCATCAGCAGGAACATGCCACCGAAGGCGGCGATCGCCGAGTGGGCGTCGGTGACCAGCTGCTGGTAGCGGTCCTTGTTGTTGAGCGCCAGGTCGACGGCCTCGATCGGACCCATCTTGGCGCTGATCGCGACGATGACGATGGGGAAGACCAGCCTCATGCCGAAGACGGCGCCGCGTCCGCAGCCGCTTGGAGGCCGACCCCGGGCGGCTCGCCCACGGCCCGGCGGCCGTCCTGCACGCAATCGCCAACAGCGTCGTCGACCAGTACCTCGATGTCGTCGCCGCCCTGGAGGCCGACGCCGACGAGGTCGAGAGCGACGCCTTCTCCCCGGCCGTCGGCCACGACGTCGGCCGCATCTACCAGCTCAGACGCGAACTTGTGGAGTTGCGGCGCACGGTCGCGCCCCTCGCCCGGCCCCTGCGCGACCTCGCCGAACGCCGCGTCCCCGGCGTGGACAGGGAGCTGGCCCCCTACTTCTGCGACGTCCAGGACCACCTCGCCCAGGCCGCCGAACGTGTCGCGGTCCTGACCGAACTCGTCGACAACGCCTTGTCCATGGCCCTCGCCCAGACCGGCATCCAGCAGAACCACGACATGCGCCGCATCAGCGCCCTGGCCGCACTCATCGCTGTACCCATCATGATCGCCGGCATCTACGGCATGAACTTCGACCACATGCCCGAACTGCGCCGGGTCTTCGGCTACCCGATGATGCTCATCGCCACGGCCACGCTCGTCACGCTCATCTACCTGATCTTCCGCAAGAAGCGCTGGCTGTGACCCGGCTGGGCACCAGCGGCCGAGCGCGGCGTCCTGGGCACTTGACTTTCGCTTCACCGTCTCCTGGCACACTGTCCGGACCCGCACCGGCGAAGGAGAGTCCCGCATGTCGATGGTCGGCAACTTGCGCAAAGTCACCAGCCTGACCCGGCGCAACCGCCGCCGCGTGGACCTCAGCCACCCGGCCCGCTCCCCGCTCGGCTCCTCCGTCGTCAACTGCGTCCTCTACCGTGACGGTATCCGGCAGCCCGGCACGGACACGGTCGAAGAGGCCGTCCGGCACGTACGCAAGCACGGACACGACTTCGTGTGGCTGGGCCTGCACGAGCCCACCGAGACGGAGTTCGCCCGCGTCGCCGAGCTGTTCGATCTGCACCCGCTCGCCGTCGAGGACGCCGTCCAGGCGCACCAGCGGCCCAAGCTGGAGCAGTACGGCGACGTCCTGTTCGCCGTCTTCAAGACCGTCACCTACGTGGAACACGAGCAGCTGACCGCCACCAGCGAGGTGGTGAACACCGGCGAGATCATGGTGTTCACCGGCCCGGACTTCGTCGTCACCGTCCGCCACGGCCGGCACGGATCGCTCGGCCCCCTGCGTGAGGACCTGGAAGCCGAGCCCGAGCAGCTGACCAAGGGCCCCTCGGCCGTACTGCACGCCATCGCCGACCATGTCGTCGACGACTACGTCACCGTCACCGACGCCGTGCAGGAAGACATCGACGAGGTCGAGTCCGAGGTCTTCTCCCCGAGGGGCGGTCAGACCGCGGACGCCGGCCGCATCTACCAGCTCAAGCGCGAACTCCTCGAACTGAAGCGCGCCGTGGTGCCCCTCGGCCGCCCCCTGGAGACGCTCTCCACCAAGCCGCTTCGCTCCGTCGACCCCGGAATACGGGCATACTTCCGTGACGTCGCCGACCACCAGGCCCGGGTCACCGACCAGATCACCGGCTTCGACTCCCTGATCGACTCCATCCTTCAGGCCCACCTCGCCCAGGTCGCCGTCGCGCAGAACGACGACGCCCGCAAGATCACCGCCTGGGCCGCGATCATCGCCGTACCCACCATGGTGTGCGGCGTCTACGGCATGAACTTCGATCACATGCCGGAGCTGCGCTGGCGCTTCGGGTATCCCCTCGTCCTCGGCGTCATCGTCACCGCCTGCTTCCTCCTCCACCGTGCTTTCAAGCGCAACGGCTGGTTGTGACACGCGCCTCCTCTTCACCCAAAGATCAGAAGCAGCGGCGCGCCTGAACGGCGAGCAAGCTTCAGCGGCACAACCCACCACGCCAACGGAGCGAGACACCATTCCAAACGGAGAAGTGTCTCCTACCGGCGGGGGCGCCACGGGATGGGTATCGTCCGCCTCGATGCCCTGGCCTGCACTTCAGCGGCCTGCACGGAAGAGGATCACCATGGCCGATCGGCAGCGGAGAACTGCGTCAGACGACGGATGCGCTTCGCAGACGCCGGGGGCTCCACGGGCGGGCGCGCACGACACGACGCGTCTCGCAGTGGTGATCGGTGCTCTCGGCGTGGTCTTCGGCGACATCGGGACCAGCCCGATCTACACCCTCCAGACCGTGTTCAACCCGAGGGACCCGCACCCCGTCCCGGTCAGCACCCAGAACGTGTACGGCGTGGTGTCGCTCGTGTTCTGGTCGGTGATGACCATTGTGACGGTCACCTACGTACTTCTGGCGATGCGCGCCGACAACGACGGCGAGGGCGGCATCATGGCGCTGATCACCCTCGTACGGCGGTGGGGCTCGCAGCGGAGCCGGCGGGCCACGGCCGTACTGGCCGCGCTCGGCGTCTTCGGCGCTTCGCTGTTCTTCGGCGACAGCATGATCACTCCGGCGATCTCGGTACTCTCCGCGGTTGAAGGGCTCAAGGTCGTCCAGCCTTCGCTGGAGACCGCGGTCGTGCCGATCACCGCGGTGATCATCGTCCTGCTCTTCATCGTGCAGCGCCGAGGGACCGCCGCGGTGGGCCGGATGTTCGGGCCGGTCATGATCGCCTGGTTCGTGGTCATCGGCGCCAGCGGCGTGGCCGGCATCATCGACCACCCGGCGATCCTCCGGGCGCTGTCGCCCACGTACGCCCTGGGCTTCCTGTTCGGCCATTTCGGCACCGCTTTCTTCGCCCTGGCCGCGGTCGTGCTCGCGGTCACCGGCGCGGAAGCGCTCTACGCGGACATGGGGCACTTCGGCCGCCGGGCCATCACCCGCGGCTGGATGCTACTCGTCTTCCCGGCGTGCGTCCTGAGCTACCTCGGCCAGGGCGCGCTGATCCTCGCCGACCCGCACAACGTCAGCAGCCCCTTCTTCCTGCTCGTGCCCCACTGGGGCAGGTGGCCGATGGTCCTGCTGGCCACCGCGGCCACGGTGATCGCCTCCCAGGCCGTGATCACCGGCGCGTACTCGGTCACCTCCCAGGCCGCCCAGCTCGGCTACCTGCCGAGGCTGCGGATCGCGCACACCTCCGAATCCACCATCGGCCAGATCTACGTCCCCTGGATCAACTGGCTGCTGATGGTGTCGGTCCTCACCCTGGTCTTCGCCTTCCGCAGCTCCACCGCGCTGGCCTTCGCGTTCGGCATGGCGGTGACCGGCACCATCACCATCACCACCCTGCTGTTCTTCTACGTCGCCCGTGCCAAGTGGGGCACGCCCAAGTGGCTGATCGGCGTCGGCGCGACCGTGCTGCTCTCCGTGGACCTGCTGTTCGTTGCGGCCAACCTGACCAAGCTCGTCCACGGCGCGTGGCTGCCGCTGCTGATCGGCCTGACCGCGTTCACCGTCATGACCACCTGGCAGCGCGGCCGCGAACTCGTCACCTCCGAACGAGCACGCCAGGAGGGCCCGCTGCCGGAGTTCATCGACCGCCTCCGCAGCGGCGAGGTGTCGACGCTGCGGGTCCCAGGCACAGCCGTCTTCCTGAACCGCGGCAAGCAGACCACCCCCCTGGCCATGCGGGCCAACGTCGAACGCAATCACGTGCGACACGACCAGGTCGTGATCCTGGCCATCGAGACCGAGCCGGTGCCCCGCGTACCGGCCGACCAGCGACTCGCCGTCGACGACCTCGGCTACACCGACGACGGGATCATTCACGTCACCGCCCGTTTCGGCTATATGGAGACACCGGACGTACCCAGCACCCTGGCCACGCTCGAACCGGCGCAGACCGAAGGACTGTTGCAGCTCGAACAGGCGACCTACTTCCTGTCGAAGATCGAACTGCGGCGCGGCAAGGCAGCGACCATGGCGCCGTGGCGCAAGCGGCTCTTCATCGCCACCTCGTACATCACCGCAGACGCCGCCGAGTACTTCGGCCTGCCCCGTGACCGCACGGTCATCATGGGCTCGCACATCGAGGTATAGGCGCCGGTCGCTGATCGCCCGCGCAGACCCCACCCGGCAACCGCAGCACGCTCCCTGCCTGTTGACGGCGCGTTCCCACCGAGGAAGACGCCGTCGGCGAGGCCGCTGACGAGCCGGAAGTTCCTCAGGGCCGGGCGGATTTGGCGTGGTTCGTAGGGCAGTCGTGCGCCTCCCGGTACGGTCGCGGTCGCGGACCTCGGCCTCATCCAGGACGTAGAAAGGGATACCGAAGGGGTCGGGGGCCACACCCACAGGTCCGCAGCGTGTTGGGGGCGGTGGGTTCGTGAACCGTGGTCATCGTGTCTTCCCCTCTCAGGCGGTCCGCAGCGCGAAAGCAAGTGCCGGTGCGGACTTCGGCTTGGGGGCCGGGACGGTGAACTGCGGGTCCACCGTGAGGGCCGTGACGCCGAGCGGCTCGGTCAGCGCACGCAACGCAGGCTCGGCGAGGCGGATCCGCGCCTGGTCGCGGCCGAGCGTGGCGGTCAGCCGGCGCAAGGAGGTGAAGCCGACGGCCGTACGGTCGCCGAGCGGGGTGCGGAAGAGGCGGACCCTACAGCCCGAGGACCCCAGCCGGACCGGGACGTACAGGGGTCCGGCCGGGAACCGATCGGAGGGCTCAAGGTCTTCGCCATAAAGGAGTTGTGCCATGGCGTGCCTCTTGAAAGGCAGGGAGCGACAGATCTGGAATGCCCCGAATGCGGCGAGGCGGACCGGGGCTCACCGTCGAGGTTGTGCCTGGTGTCACCCGCTCGCGGGCGTGCCCTGACGAGACGCTGACGATGATCCGGACGACCTTGACGGAATGCTGACGCGCCTGGTCAGAGGACATGGAAAGGACTGTCAGAAGGGCGCCAAGAATTGGCGTACGGACTGTTCGAAAGTCCTGCGGGGAGATGAGATGGAAGCGATTCCAAGGAGGATCGTCGGCCGGGACACCTTCGGTCGGCGTGTGCAGAACGGTGTAAGTGATGTCCGAGTCCCGACCGCCCTCAGCCCCCCGCGTCGTTGCGGGAGTGAGCGGCTCGCTGGGCAGTCTCACCACCCTGGGCCGGGCAGCAGAGGAGGCCCGGCGCCGGGAGGCAGAGCTCTGGCCTGTACTGGCATGGGAGCCGCCGGGCGGGGATCTCACCGCGCGCAGATCCCCTTCCGCGTCCGCCATGGTCCCGGAATGGGAGCGGCTGGCACGCGAGAGGCTCCTCGGGGCGCTGCACGAAGTGTTCGGAGGCACGGACACCGGGCTGCCCGGACAGGCGCTCGTCGCACGGGGTGCCCCGGGACCGGTACTCGTGCACATCGCCAGCCGGGAGGGCGACCTCCTGGTGATCGGCGCCGGTGGGCGCGGCCGGCTGCACCGCACGCTCGCGCCGTCGGTCGGCCGCTACTGCCTCGCCCACGCCGGCTGCCCCGTCCTCGCGGTGCCGCCGTCCCCGCTGCAAGCTGCGCTGGCAGCCGTACACCGCCGGAACATCTGGCGGCTACGGCTGGACACCGGGGACATGCGGAAGGAGTTCGAGACCGTGCCGCCCGACGCCTGAGGTGTCCTCAGGACGTGGCAGCCGCAGACAGATCCGGCTGCTCCGGCCTTCCCCTCCCCGGTGCCGTCGGTACGGCGAGCACCATGGTGAACCCCCCGCCGGGGGTGTCCTCGGCGTGCAGGGTGCCTCCGATGGCCTCGGCAAAACCGCGCGCCACCGCGAGGCCGAGGCCGACACCGACACCGCGGGGTGAGTCGCCGTACCGCTGAAAGGGTTCGAAGATTCGGTCCTTGGCCTCGTCCGGAACGCCCGGGCCCCGGTCCACGACCCGCACCTCGACCCGGTCGGCGAGAGCGCTCGCGGACACCAGGACCCTCTCCCCCAGCGGGCTGTATTTGACTGCGTTCTCGACGACGTTCGCGACGGCCCGCTCGAGCAGCCCCCGGTCGATCCACACCATGGGCAGGGTCTCGGGGATGTCCAGTTCCACGCTATCGAGCGCGAGCCCGAGGATGGCGTTGCCCGCCAGCAAGGTGCCCGAAGCGTCCCCGTCGGCGAACCTGCCGCCGGCGAACGTACCGATCGCGCTGGTCACTCCGAAGATCAGCAAGAAGATGCCGACGCTGCCACCCGCAACGCCGGTGACGTCCTGCACGAACGGCGCGAGGTAGGTGAAGGCCGTGAACTGGGCGCCCATGAGCAGTACTCCGGACCCCGCCATCGCCAGCACCCGCGGCGCGAAAGCGTGGCGGGCCTGGGCTGCCAGTCCCGCTGGACCGCTGCCGCCCGATTCCGGCACGCACAACAGCGTGGCTGCCAGAGCGACGGCGCACAGCACGACGACGCCGACGAACGTGGCTCGCCAGCCGAGTGTCTGCCCGAGCCATGTGCCGAGCGGCACGCCGAGCACGGTGGAGACGGCGATGCCACCGAAGACCAACGAGACGGCGTGACCGCGGCGTTCGACGGGAACCAGCCCGGTGGCGACGGCGGCGGCCGCGCCCAGAAACAAGCCGTGCAGGACGCCGGTGAGGGCTCGGGCGGCCAGCAGCACACCGAACTCCGCGGCCGTCAGCGCGACCACGTTCACGGCGATGAAGGCGGCCAGCGCCAGCACCAGCAGCCGGCGCCGCGCCATCTTGATGGTCAGGGCGGTGACGACGGGCCCTCCGACCGAGATGCCGAGCGCGTACGCCGTGACGAGGAGTCCGGCGGTGCCGACCGAGACCTTCAGGTCGTCCACGATCAGGTCCAGTACGCCTACGATGACAAGCTCGGCCGTACCGATGACGAAGGCACCGAGGCCCAGGGCCGCGAAGGCGAAACGCCGCCCGGGCACACGGGATTCCCCGGCGGCCATCATGGACGGGTCCTCTCCGGGGAGTGCTCCAACGCCTCTTCTTCGATGAACGCCACCGTCTGACGCCAGATCCGGCCGTTCCGCAGGACGAGCGTCCCCACAGCCGGCCGATCCTGACCGCCCACGTTCATGACGGCCCGGTAGAGCAACGTGTCGCCGTGCTCCGCGTACTGCTCGAGGGTCACCAGGCGCGGCATGTGAGCCAGGTAGATGGACAGGCCCAGCCGGATCGCTTCGACGCCGACGAAGAGCTGGTCGAATCTCAGGAGCGTGGCGTCCGGCGCGTAGTTCTCCATCACCGCCTCGATGTCTCCCGAGGCGAGTGCCGCCAGTTGCCGTTCGAGTACGGCGTGCACCTCAGCAAACTCCCTTCGTGTGTGCTCCGTTGACGGGGATCCGTACTGTCATCCAGGTGTCACCGGGGGCCGAGCGCGCTGACATCGACCCACCGTGGCGCTGGGTGACGATCCGGTACGACAGATGCAGTCCGAGACCGGTGCCCTTGCCCACGTCCTTGGTCGTGTAAAAGGGCTCGAAAATCCGGGAGAGCGAATCGGCGGGGACGCCGCAGCCGGTGTCCCCGATCTCGACGGTCAGGCAGTTGCCCTGGAGGCAGGTGCGCACGGTGAGGACCCCCTCTCCGTCCATGGCGTCCACGGCGTTGTCGATCAGGTTGGTCCACACCTGGTTGAGTTCGGACGGATAGCCAGTGATCGGCGGTATCTCTCGGGCGTACTGACGGACGATCCTCACCTTCGCGAGCTTGGGGCGCAGCATTGTCAGGGTCGCCTCCAGCCCTTCGGAGACCGAGAACGCCTGCCGCGGCGCCCGGTCGAGGTTGGTGTAGTCACGGGTCGCGGCGACCAGCGCGGAGATACGCGGGCCCGCCGTGCGCAGCTGGGTGGTCAGGCCGCGAGTCTCGAGGAGTACCGACAGCTGGTCGAGCGCCAGCGGGACGATGTGCCGGCGCATCCCGTTCACCCTCCCCGTGAGCCATGGGCAGTCCAGTCCGCGCTCCGCGAGGGCGGACGCAAGCGCTGTGGGCCGCTGCGCTCCCCGCTCTCTTGCCCAGGCGTCCACTTCGTCCTCCAGGTCCGTAAGCGTGAAGGGATCGGACTCCGCCGGGAGTGGCGTGCGTTCGATCTCGGCGAGGGTCTCTCTCAGGGCGGACGACTCCCGGTCGTCAGCCATGCGGCCCCATTCCTCGGCGGTGCCGGCGAGCGCGTCGACCACCGGGCCGAGGTCCTCGGCGGCGCGTGCCACGGCGGCGGCAGGGTTGTTGAGTTCATGGGCCAGTCCGGCGGCGAGGGTGCCCAGGGCCGTGACGGTGGCCCGGTTCCTGGCCTGGACCTCCGAGGAGGTGATGCGCCAGGCCAGCACAGGCAGCAGAACGCCCGCCACGCTCGGACAGCGCGCCAGCATGTCGAAGAACGCCTGCTTGGGGCAGGAGAGGACGGTCGTGGGGCCCACGGCGGCGGCGGTTGCCACGTAGTCGCCGCCGGTCAGCAGCGGGAGTTCACCCGTGAAGCGGTGGGCAGCCGGCGGCTTGCCCTCGTGTCCGTCGCCGGGGCGGGGCCGGGTGGTGTGCCGAGTCAGCAGTTCCTCCCGCCCGTCCACGATCTTGGTGACGACCAGTTCCCCGTCGAGCAACACGTGGAAACGGCGCGCGGGTTCTCCGTCCTCGAAGAGGATCTCCCCGTCCTCCAACTGCCGTTCCTGCGTGACCGAGGCAAGCCAGGCCAGTTGGTCGTCGGTGAGATCTGCGAAGAGTTCGATCTCCCGCAGCCGCGCTCCGTGGTGCACGCCGGGGCTCATCGCCGTGATCCGATGAGCGGACGTGTGGGTAAGGGCTGTTCGGCGAGCGGCCGATGGGGTCCGGCGGCTTTGGAGAGGAGCGATATCGCGTGCGCGATGGAGACGAGCGTGGCGTGGTGGTGCCACCCTCGGAAGGACCGGCCCGCGAAGTCCCGGACGCCCACGTTGTCGCAGACCTCGTGCAGGTCGCGGGAGACCCGTCGGCTGAGCTTGGCGATTCGGAACAAGGTAGGAACGGGGAGATGTCCAATGTTGGACAGCCAGTACTCCGTCGGCCTGCTGTTGGTGGGATCCGTCCAGGCTCCCACCAGGGCGAACGAGGGGACGCCCGTTCCGTGTGAAAGAGGGTCGACGGACATCGGCAGCCCGACCCGCGTACCGGCGACCTTGGTGACACGCCGGCGGGACTGCCCGAGGTCCTGCCACTCCACGGCACCCGCCTGGTCGCCCAGCTCGCTCGCCACCCGGGAGGCGGTCGCGATGCGTTGACCGCCGAGCCCTTGCGCCGGGTCGTGGGTGACGACGGGGAGCGAGCCCTCGACACGAAGCACGAAGGGGATGTGGCGCATCCCGAACGACGTCATCACGTACGGGAGGTCTGCGTCGGTCACGGCCATCACCACGGGGCGGGGCGTGAGGCCCCAGTGCTCGGCCATCTCCACCACCGATTCGACAGCGCACTGGACGGGGGTCCGGGCCCGGACGTGGTCGGGGATGGCGGCACGCCGGCGCTGCTCGGGGCAGGCCACCCACCTGGCGGGCAGGGCGAGTTGCCAGTCCACCGGGCAGCTCGCTTCCTGGGATGCCAGCCAGATACCGGAACTCTGCTGGCAGTTGGTCACCCGGCCGAGGCCGGTCGCGAACTGGCGCTCCACACCCACGGAGTGTTTCCCGGCCTTGGGCACGGCGAGGGTCTCCACGATCCAGGCATGCGGCCGGATTTCGCGGTCCACGTAGCCGGCGAGAGATTGCCGAACCGGTTTCCAGTCCCACGGAGACGTGCTGATGAATTGCTGGAGGCTCTGCATCGCGGCACTACCGACGACAGCTGCTATGCCCCTCATCGTCTTGCGCCCCTCCGCCAGAAGCAGACCGCGGACGTACATTTCACCCCAACGCCGCTGATCACTTCTCGGGATGGAAGACAGCAGGAGCCGGCTCATTCTTCCCACCCGGTCCTGAGAAAGCGAAAGCCGATCGGATCCACTAGGCCCGACGTCCACACAAATCCCTCCTCGCAGCAAAGCGCGAATACCAGAACCTGGCGGGAAAGATTCACTGAACCGGGCGATCCGGAATGAGAATGCGCCATCCGGCCGGCGGGTATTCCCGGCTACAGTCTGCACCCCTGCGCTCGCATCAACCTCTGGGAACGACTCTCAGAGAGGGCTGACTGCCAAGCCACATCAACACCATTCATCGGCGCCTTCTAGCCCACCCCGGACCAGGCGGTGGGTCGATTCCGCCAGCCATTAAAGCGAATCACGTAAGTCCGGCCAAGCCTGTAGGCCCTACCCTTACGTATTCCATATGCACAAACGCCGCCCGACGCGGGAGACCTAACAAATCGAAGAAGGCGCTATTGACAGCGAGTGAGGCCCTGGGTATTGCATGGGTTCTGGTACAGGCCAAAGAGAAAGGGCCGCCCCGTAGAAATGTCTGCAAACCCTGCGAATACAGCCATGCTAGATGTGCTCGCCGCTCTCGTGGTGGTCCTCCTTGCCGCGCGCTCTGCGGCCGGCTGGCGGTTCTGGTGCGGCAGCCACCGGTCGTCGGCGAGATGGCCGCCGGCATCATCCTTGGCCCGAGCGTTCTCGGCCGGTTGCCTGGCGATCCGCACTCCCGCCTCTTCGGTCCGCACGTCATGCCGTGCCTCCAGATCCTGGCGCAGGTGGGGCTGGCCCTGTACCTCTTCGGCGTCGGCCATGAACTCGGCCGACGCTCTTCCCTGCAGGGCGGTCGCGCGGTCATGGGTGTGGTGATCGGGGGGTTCGGACTACCGATGGCCCTCGGAGTGGCGGCCGGAGTCGCCATGCACGGCGAGCCCAGCACGGTCGGCGGCGTACCCGTCGTCCTGTACGTGGGAGTGGCCATGGCCATCACCGCCCTGCCCGTGCTGGCCCGGATCCTCACGGACCACAAGATCAGCACCACGACCGCGGGGACCGTCGCGCTGACAGCCGCCACAGCAATGGACGTCCTGGGCTGGGCCGTACTCGCCCTCGTGGTCGCGCTGGCGCGGGGTGCCACGTTCGTGCACGGGACGACCCTCGTGGGGTGGGCCTGCTGTTTTCTCGCGACGGCATGGCTCGTACCTCACCTTCTTCGGCGTATGCCCGGTCTCGCGGGCAGGGCCGGTCCCGTTCCGGTCGCTGCCCTGGCCCTCGCCGCGGCCTGGACCGCCGAACGCCTCGGGCTCCACGCGGCGTTCGGCGCCCTGCTGGCCGGCGCCGTGCTCCCCCGGCGCCCCACCTCCCCCGACAAACCGGCACCGGCCAGTCCCTTCCCACCACTCGCCGGCGCGGCCAGGCTTCTCCTCCCGGTCTTCTTCGTCGTCGCGGGCAGCTCGGTCGACCTGGGCTCTCTCACCGGCGGCGCACTGCTGCTCCTGGCACTCGTGCTGCCGCTCACGGTGGGCGGCAAGATCCTTGGCGGCTACCTCGGCGCCCGCCTGGGCGGACTCACGCCACACGACTCGCTGACCGTCGGGATCCTGCTGAACACCCGTGGGCTCACGGAACTGATCGTGCTGTCCATCGGCCTGACGGCGGGGCTGCTGAGCCAGGCGATGTACACGGCGTTCGTCGCCATGGCCCTGGTCACCACGGCCATGACCGGCCCTCTGCTGTCCGGGCGGGCCCTGGCTCCACGGGAGGTCAGTCACGGCACAACACCGATTCCTCGAGATCGAGGTCGTGCATGACGCGCCGCAGCACCTCGTGGTTGATCCGGCCCTGCCTGCAGAGCTGGATGAAGGCCCGGCGTTCGGCCGCAAGCATCTCCCGCCGCAGCCGCCGGTACGCGCCGGTCGGGGTCTCCCTGCCCTGCACCGGGCCGTCCGCCCGCACCCGCTCCCACGCCGTGGCACGACGGTGCTCGGCCAGCTGCCTCAGCCGGTCGAGCACATGCTGAGGAGGCGCGTCACCGCCCGCGGTGACCAGTTCCTCCACCCGGGCCCAGCCGGCGTCGGCAGCCGCCTCCTGCGCCACGGCCTCGGCCAGGTCGTCCTTATGCGCCTCCCCCGACTCCTTAGGACCGATGAGGCGCACCACCAAGGGGAAGGTGAGCCCTTGGAGCAGGAGTGTGCCAAGGACGACGGAGAAGGCGAGAAAGAGCAGGAGTTCACGATGGGGGAGCTCCGCCGGGACAGCGAAGGCGGCGGCCAGTGAGACCACTCCGCGCATGCCGGCCCAGGAAATCAGGGCGGGTAGCTGCCAGGGCGGGGAGGGGTCGCGTTCGCGGATGCGGGACGAGAGCCTGCGCGGGAGGTAGGTCGCCGGGAAAATCCAGCAGATGCGGATCAGCAGGACGGTGGCGAAGACAGCGGCCGCGTACCGGCCGAGGGCGGCAAAATCAGTCGTGTGCAAAGCAGCAAGCACCGGGCGAAGTTGGAGGCCGATCAGGGCGAAGACGACGGATTCCAGCAGGCAGGCGGTCAGTCGCCAGGTGGCCCGCTCCTGCAGCCGGGCCTCGTGCGAGAGGCCGGTGGAGTGATGCCCCAGGTACAGCCCGGCGGCCAGCACCGCCAGCGTGCCGGAGGCATGCAGGGACTCAGCGACCGCGTAGGCGGCGAAGGGTACGACCAGCGACACGGCGTTCTCCGCCACGGCGTCGTCGAGCCAGCCCCGTAGCCGCCGTACCGGTACGGCGAGCAGCAGTCCAACCGTCACGCCCCCGCACGAGACGAGAAGGAACTCGCCGACGCCTTGGAAGATCGATGTGGTGGCGCCGAGGGCGATGGCCACCGTGAGACGGAAGACCGTCAGACCGGTGGCGTCGTTGACGATGCTCTCCGCCACCAGGATGGTGACGATCCGGCGTGGCAGCCCCAGCCGCCGGGCCAGGGCGACGGCGGCCACCGCGTCGGTCGGCGCGAGGATCGCCCCGAGGACGAAGGCCACGGGCCACGGGAGTCCCGGAACGACGGCATGGGCCACGAGTCCGACGATTCCGGTCGTGCACAGGACGAGGCCGATGGAGAGCAGGCCGATGGGGCGGGCGTTGGCACGCAGGTTCAGGTACGAACTCTCCAGGGCATCGGAGTAGACCAGAGGCGGGATGAAGACCAGCAGAGCGAGTTCGGGATTCAGGTGGTAGTCCGGTACGCCGGGTACGAAGGAGACCACGAGCCCCGCGACAACCAGGGTGATCGGCACCGACAACCCGGCCCGCCGGGCTCCCGCCGACACCAAGGTCGCTCCGACGGCGAGGAGCAACACCTCCGTCATGACTCCTCCGGCCGCAGCCACAGGGCGCCCAGCGGAGGCAGCACCACCGAGGCACTGGCCGGAAAGCCCTGCCAGGCCCACGATTCGGCCCGGACACCACCAAGATTGCCGACGCCGCTGCCGCCGTAGCACAGGGCGTCGGTGTTGAGGACCTCCCGCCACCCACCGGAGCGGGGAAACGCGAGCCGTGCAGTGCGGCTCTGCGGGGAGAAGTTGTAGGCGCACACGAGCGGACCCCCGCGGGCGTCGTACCGGACGAACGACAGGACGTTGTCCTCAGCCGCGTCTGCGTCGATCCAGCGGAACCCCTCGGAGGAGGCGTCGCGTTGCCACAGCGACGGGGTCGCGCGGTAGATCCGGTTGAGGTCGCGGACCAGATCGCGGATGCCCCGATGCGCGGCGGAGTCGAGGGACGTCCCGTCGAGCAACTCCCAGTGCAGCGACCCGTCGTGCCACCACTCGTCCGGCTGCGCGAACTCCTGGCCCATGAACAGGAGTTGCTTCCCTGGGTGGGCCCACATGAAGGCCAGGTACGCGCGCAGATCGGCGAACCGCCGGCACCGCTCCCCCGGCATCTTGCCCAGCAGCGCGCCCTTGCCGTGCACGACCTCGTCGTGGCTGATCGGCAGCACGAAGTTCTCGGCGTGGGCGTACATCATGGGGAAGGTCATGCCGGTGTGGTGGTGTCGGCGGTGCTCGGGTTCGTGACGCATGTAGCCGAGCGAGTCGTGCATCCAGCCCATGTTCCATTTCAGGCCGAAGCCGAGCCCGCCGGAGTCGGTGGGGCGGGTCACGCCCTCCCAGGCGGTGGATTCCTCGGCGATGGTGAAGACGCCCGGGCAACGCCGGTAGACGGTGGCGTTGAGTTCCTGGAGGAAGGCGATCGCGTCCAGGTTCTCCCGGCCGCCGTGGGCGTTGGGCCGCCACTGGCCGTCCTCGCGGGAGTAGTCGAGGTAGAGCATCGAGGCCACGGCGTCGACCCGCAGGCCGTCGACGTGGAACTCCTCGCACCAGTACACGGCGTTGGCCACCAGGAAGTTGCGCACCTCCGGTCGGCCGTAGTCGAAGACGAGTGTCCCCCAGTCGGGATGGACGCCCCGCAGCGGATCGGGGTGCTCGTAGAGCGGGAATCCGTCGAACCGGGCGAGCGCCCAGTCGTCCTTGGGAAAGTGGGCGGGCACCCAGTCGACGAGGACGCCGATGCCGGCGCGGTGGAGAGCGTCGACGAGGTGACGGAAATCGTCCGGAGTGCCGAGGCGGGCGCTGGGAGCGTAGTACGAGGTGACCTGATAGCCCCAGGAACCGCCGAAGGGGTGCTCGGCGACGGGGAGGAACTCGACGTGCGTGAAGCCGAGGTCCTTCACATAGGCCGGCAGGACGTCGGCGAGTCGGCGGTACGACAGCCCGGGTCGCCAGGAGCCGAGGTGGACCTCGTAGATGCTCAGCGGCGCCTCGTGCGGCGGCAGCGAATCTCGTCCCGCCATCCACTCCGCGTCCGTCCACTCGAACCGGGAGAGGTGGATCCGCGAGGCCGTCCCGGGCGGGCACTCGGCGGCGAAGGCAAAGGGGTCCGCCTTCTGCCGTACGTGGCCGTCCACGCCGCGGATCTCGTACTTGTACAGGTCGCCTTCCTCCGC
Organism: Streptomyces sp. NPDC007095; assembly: GCF_040634475.1. Taxonomy (NCBI): domain Bacteria; kingdom Bacillati; phylum Actinomycetota; class Actinomycetes; order Kitasatosporales; family Streptomycetaceae; genus Streptomyces; species Streptomyces sp. NPDC007095. Next base: position 32,231 of record NZ_JBEYFS010000048.1, on the reverse strand, counting down.
CTCGGGAACGACCAGCTCCCACACCCCGGAGGAGCCCAGCCGCCGCATCCGGTGCGCGCCGCCGTCCCAGTCGTTGAAGTCGCCCACCACGTGAACGGCATGGGCGCCGGGCGCCCACACCGCGAACGACGTCCCGCCCGCGCGGGGATGTGCGCCCAGGACGTGCCAGAGCTGCTCGTGCCTGCCCTCTGCGATCAGATGGAGGTCCAGCTCGCCCAGGGCGGCGGCCGGGGTGGTGGTGTCGATGACGGTCACCGTGAAGTCCTCGAAGTCCTCGTCAGGCGTCGGATGGTGAAGATGTGGGCGACCTGGCCCTGGTGCGGATCGAGCCGCACGTAGTTCTCCCGGCCCCAGCGGTATGTGGCGCCGCCCAGCTCGTCGTGGACCTCGGACAGCTCCTCGTCCGGCATGCCGAGTTCGGCGAGATCCAGGCGGACAGTGGCGTGGTGCGCCTGGTGTGGATCAAGGTTGATCACCACCAGGACCATGTCGTCGCCGTCGCGGATCTGAAGCCGCTTGGAGAAGCAGAGGATCGCCTCGTTGTCGCTGTGGTGGAAGCGAAGGTTGCGCAGGTGGTGCAGGGCCGGATGGGCCTCGCGGATCCGGTTGAGGGTGGTGATGAGGGGTGCGATCGACCGCCCGTCAGCTTCGGCCTCGGCCCAGCCGCGCGGTCGGTACTCGTACTTCTCGGAGCGGGCGTACTCCTCGGTACCGGGCGTGGCAGGGGTCGCCTCGCACAGCTCGAAGCCGGCGTAGACGCCCCAGGACGGGGAGGCCGTCGCCGCCAGCACGGCCCGGACCGCGAAGGCCGCGCGTCCGCCCGTCTGCAGGTACTCGGGAAGCATGTCCGGGGTGTTCACGAACAGGTTGGGCCGCAGGTACGCGGCCGACTCCTCACCGTCGAGACCGGACAGTTCACGCAGATACGACTCCACCTCCGGGCCGGTGTTGCGCCAGGTGAAGTAGGTGTACGACTGGTGGAACCCGATCCGGGCCAGGGTGCGCAGCATCGCCGGCCGGGTGAACGCCTCGGAGAGGAACACCACGTCCGGGTCGGTGCGGTGGATGTCGGCGAGGAGCCGTTCCCAGAAGGCGACGGGTTTGGTGTGTGGGTTGTCCACGCGGAAGATCCGCACGCCCTGCCCCATCCAGTGCCTGAGGACGCCCGCACAGGCTTTGTGGATCCCGTCCGGGTCGGTGTCGAAGTCCAGGGGATGGATGTCCTGGTACTTCTTCGGCGGATTCTCGGCGTAGGCGACGGTGCCGTCCACGCGCCGCCGGAACCAGTCGGGGTGCTCACGCAGCCACGGGTGGTCCGGGGAGCACTGGAGCGCGAAGTCGAGGGCGACCTCCAGGCCGAGGTCGCGCGCGGTGCGGACGAAGTGGCGGAAGTCCTCCGGCGTACCGAGGTCCGGGTGAATCGCCTCGTGTCCGCCGGCGGGTGAGCCGATCGCCCAGGGCGAGCCGGGGTCGTACGGGCCGGCGGTCAGGGTGTTGCCCGGTCCCTTGCGGTGCCGGATGCCGATGGGGTGGATGGGCGGCAGGTACACCACCTGGAAGCCCATCGCGGCGATCGCGGGCAGTCGCCGGGCGGCGGTGCGGAAGGTTCCGGAGACGTGCGGCCCGTCCGCGGCGAGGGCGGCACCCTCCGAGCGCGGGAAGAATTCGTACCAGGCGCCGTACAGCGCCCGTTCACGGTCCACTCGTAGGGACAACTTCTGTCCATGTGTGAGGAGTTCACGCAGTGGATGTCGGTCCAGCACGTCGGTCACACCGGTGGCGAGAGCGGCGGCGAGCCGTACGGCCCTGGGGCGGCCGGTGTCGCGCAAGGCGGCCGCCGTATCGGCGAGAAGCACCTGGGCGGGGGTGCCGGTCACGTCCGGTGCGAGGGCCACCCGTTCCAGCAGACTGGCGCCCTCTTCCAGGGTGAGGTCGACGTCGATGCCTGTGGGAACCTTGACCGAGGCCGCACGACGCCAGGTGGCGATCGGGTCGCCCCAGGCGTCGACCCGGAAGGTCCACTCCCCCACCCGGTCGGCCACGATCAAGGCCGTGTACCGGTCGGTGCCGCTGACCGTCTCGGTCATCCGGACCGGGGAGTGCTGCTCACCGTCCGGGCCGGTCAGTACGACGTGTGCGGCCAGATCCTCATGTCCCTCACGGAAGATCGTGGCGGAGACCTCGACAGCCTCACCGGGTATCGCTCGCGCGGGCCTGCGTCCGCCGTCGACGCACGGGTGGACATCCGTGATCGGGATACGCCCCACGGTCGCGTCGGGCGCGGGGCAGTGGGTGCGGAACTCCTCTTCCAGCAGCCGTGCCAGCACGACCCGTCCCAGCAGGCCGTCGTCGGTCAGCTCGATCGTCATCGGAACGCGGAACCTCCCCATTCTCGGTGCTGTCGGTTCAGATCAGTGATTGGTAGACCGCGTGGACCCGCGCGGCGGCCGCGGCCCAGGAGAACCGGCTCTCCGCTCGGCAGCGGCCGGCACGGCCCATACGGCGGGCTCGCTTCGGGTCCGCCAGCAGCTCGTTGACGCGTGCCGCCAGGTCCTTGGCGAACGCCTCCTCGTCGGCCACCAGTGGGACCAGCAGCCCCGTCTCCCCATCGGCGATCACCTCCGGGATGCCGCCGACGGCCGTGGCGACGACGGGCGCAGCGCACGCCATCGCTTCGAGGTTGACGATGCCCAGCGGCTCGTAGACGGACGGGCAGACGAACACGTCGGCATGCGAGAGGACTTGGCGCAGGGTGTCGCGGGACAACGGCTCCCGGACCAACACCACGTCGGCTCCCCTGCCGGTCACCTCCCCGGCGAGCGCGGTGAACTCCTCGGCGAGCTCGGGGGTGTCCGGGGCGCTCACACACATCACCAACTGAGTGCCGGGGGGCAGGTGGGGCGCGGCCCGCAGCAGGTGGAGCAGCCCCTTCTGTCGGGTGAGGCGGGCGACGCAGGCCACGACGGGCCGGTCGGTGCGCACCCCCAGCGGCGCGAGCCGGGAGGTGTCGGTCACGGGGACGAACTCTTCGGTGTCGATGCTGTTGTGGATCACGACGACCCGGTCGGGATCCAGGGCGGGGTAACAGCGCAGGAGGTCCTGCCGCATAGCGCCCGACACGGCGATCACCACATCGGCGGCCTCCATGGCGATGCGCTCGGCCCAGCTGGAGAGGATGTATCCGCCACCGAGCTGCTCCGCCTTCCACGGGCGCAGTGGCTCCAGGCTGTGGGCGGTGACCACGTGCGGTGTGCCGTGGTAGAGCTTGGCGAGGTGGCCGGTGATGTTGGCGTACCAGGTGTGGCTGTGCACCACATCGGCTCCGACTGTGGCCGCCGCCATGGCAGGGGCGATGCCCATCGTCTGCAATGCGGTGTTGGCTTCGGCGAGTTCTGCGGGGGCCCGGTGGGCGGTGACGTTCGCCTCCTGTCGCGGCTCGCCGAAGCAGTGCACCCGCAGGTCGACCAGTCGCCTCAGCTGCTGGGAGAGGTGGTCGACATGGACCCCTGCTCCGCCGTAGACCTGCGGTGGGTACTCGCGGGTGAGTAGGTCGACACGCATCACGCCGCCTCCCCCAGCCCACGCAGCACGTCCTTCAGGCAGGACAGGTCGGAGCCGGGCGGGACGCTCGCGCCGCTGCGGATGTCGAGCCGCGGATACACCCTGACGCCACTCAGCCGGACGCCGTCACCCACCCGCACCTCGTCCCCCAGGGCGCAGAAGTCCCAGAGGACCACGGGGTGGTCCGCGGTGGAGCGAATGTCGACCATCGCTCCGAGGTAGGCATCGAAGATCCTCGCGCCGGGCCCGATGATGCTGTGGTCGCCGCAGGCGACGCCCCTCAGCACGCTGCCCGCGCCGATGTCCACGCCGTCGCCGATGTCCGACTCGGCGATGACGACGCCGGGTCCGATCTCCACGTCCCGCCCGATGCGGACGCCGGGTCCGATGAGAACCGTGCCATCGGCGATCTTCTCCGCGAGCGTACAGCCGGTGGTCTCGTCCTTCAGCTGCAGGCTGCTTTCGTGAATCCGGGCGCGGCCGCTGAGCACCGGGTACGCGTCGCGGAGCACCTCGCGCAGTGTGGTCAGGTAGTCGCGGGGGCTGCCCAGGTCGCCGAACCTGGTGATCGGGTGGGAGGCGACGCGGTGGCCGTGACCGACGAGGTACGGCAGCAGGTCCCCACCCCAGTCCAGACTGTGGCAGGCCAGAGCGGCGAGCGCCGGTTCACGACCGGCCATCCGCAGCCGCTCGCAGTCGACCAAGTACATCCCCGCGTTCGTCTCGACCTGGCCGCCGTCGATCGTCCGCAGGGCGGGCTTTTCGAGGAAACGGTTCACCAGTCCGTCGGGGCCGCGTCGTAGGACCCCGTACTTGCCCGCCGCCTCGGCGGCCGGGCGGAGCACCGTGGCCACCGTGACCACGGCGTCGGCGGCCCGGTGGGCGCGGACCATGGCGGCCAGGTCGAAGTCGAAGACCGAGTCGGACGGGAAAACCAGCGCCAGGCCGCCGAGGTCCCAGTGTTCCAGGCAACGCAGCGTGGCTTCACCGGAGCCGGTGTTGGCGCCGTCGAAGCGGGTCCGGGAGTAGCGAACCGAGACGCCGAGCCGCTCGCCGTGCTCCAGGATGGCCTTGGTCTGGGCGCGGTTCTCGCCGCCGTTGGCGGCCACGTAGAACCGGTGGACGCCCTGAGCGCGCAGGGCGTCCACCGCCCACTCGATCAGGCTGCGGCCGGCCAGGCCCATCGCGGCCTTGCTGCGCAGGTGGTCAGGGGAGTTCAGGGTCAGCGGCCTGGCACGCACTCCCTGGCCGCCGACCAGGGCTATCGCGGAGATCCGATCCGTTGTCGCGGTCACCGGAGACCTCTCAGTCCTCTCAGTGTTCTCTCAGTTCTCGTGGAGCAGGGAGGGAATGACCGAGCGCAGCCGTGCCACCAGGGGATGGTCCGGGTGCGCGTCGGCGAACAGCCGGTCGCCGGCGACGCAGGCCAGTTCCGGCGCGTACGGCAGGACGGCCCGCGCGATCGAGCCGTAGGCGGCCTCGGCGCGCTTGCGGGCCGCCGCACCGGGCACGCCGGGCGGCACCATGTTCACGACGAGCGCGCGGCGCAGGCAGCCGAGCTGGGCCGCGAACTCGAGGGTCTCGCCGGCGCCGGTGAGATCGAGGCGGCAGGATCGCGTCACCACGACCAGGGTCTGCGCGCTGGCCACCGCGGTCACCGTCTCGTTGTTGATGCCGGCGTGGGTGTCGAGCAGCAGCACGTCGAGGCGGAGGGCCTCGATGAGCCGGTCGAAGCCCTCGCGCAGCAGGCCCACGTCGTACCCTTGGGCGATGATCTCGTGGATCCCGGCGGCCTCCGCCCGGGCGGGTACCAGGAACAGCTCCCCGCCCGACGCGACGCCGGGCACCGGGGCCGCTGCCTCCTCCACCTCGCACCGGCCGATCAGATAGTCGGCGAGGGTGCGCCGCGGCGCGAGGTCCGTGATCCCGAAGAGCACATGGGCCGCCGGCGACTGGATGTCGGTGTCCACCAGGGCGACGCGGTGTCCGGCCGCGGCCAGCAGCCGGGCCAGGTTCGCCGCGATGCTGGACCTTCCGGTACCGCCCCGGTGCGAATGCATTGCGATGATCTGTGCCATGAACGGTCCCGTCTTGTCCGGTCCTGTCCGGTCGTCGTCCAACCTCGTGGGGGTGCGCCTGGGCCGGTCAGTCCGGGGTGACCGTCCGGTGGACGGCCATCATGGTGATGTCGTCGTGCTGCTCCGCCGCACCGCTGTGCTCCCGCAGCGCCGACTCCACGCGCTCCAGCAGAGCTCGGCCGGACGGTGCGGGCTTGCGCAGTAGTTCCAGGACGCGCTCGTCGCCGAAGAACTCGCCCTGGGCGTTGCGCGCCTCTGGGACGCCGTCGGTGTAGATGAAGAGCGTGTCGCCGGGCCGTACGCGCGCCTGCCCCAGTGAGAACGCGCAGTCGGGGATGACGCCGACGGCTGGTCCGGTCGGCTCCAGAGGCTGAGGATCGCCGCCCTCCGCAGCGACGAGGAGCGGAGGGTTGTGCCCGCCGTTGATGTAGACGAGGTTGCCGGTGGCCGGGTCCAGGACGCTGAAGAACATAGTCGCGAAGTAGCCTTGGCCGCTGTGGTTGCGGGTGAGGTAGCCGTTCGTGCCGACGACCGCGTTCATTAGGGGGGTCGCGCCGACGACCGGGATCACGGGAGAGTCGCCATCGCCCGGACCGGGGTGATGGTTCGTCATGAGATTTTGCAGTCCGCTGTGCTCCGCGGTGTGCCGTAGGAGACTGCGGATCAGCGCCATGAACAGGGCGGCGCCCACACCCTTGTCGCAGACGTCGGCGACGACGAGGGCGAGCCTGCGGCGGTTGACCATCTCGAAGACGTCGTAGAAGTCGCCGGCCACGTTGCGTGCCGGGCTGAAGCGCACGTCAAGGTCCCAGCCGTCGAGCGTAGGGAGCCCCTCGGGCAGGAAGCCCTCCTGGATCTCGCGTCCGATTTTCAACTCCCGCTCATAGCTGAGAAGTTCGGCCTGCGCTGCGACTTCCTCCATGGTTCGGCTCAGCTTGGCGCGTTCGTAGCAGCTGCGCAGCCGCGCACGGACCAGGGGCGGCAGGAAGGGTGGGACGACGTAGTCGTGGCCGAGCCTGATGTGCTGCTCGATGCTGGTGAAGTCTCGGTCGGCGTAGACCACGACGATCGGTGTCCGGCCCGTCTCGCTCATCCGGCGGCTCACCGCCTGGACGGTGCGCGGCCGCATGGCCGCCGGAGCCAGCAGGACCTCGGCGGCCGGGGCCGGCCCGCCGTCGCCGGCGGCGGCGATGGCCTCGTCGGGGGTGCGGATCTCGACTGCCACGTCCGCTTGGGCGAGGGCGGTCAGCAGGTCGGGGGGCGGGTTCCGCTCCTGGTCCACCAGGAGGGCGGTGACGTCGGGCATGTCGGCCTCACTTCGAGGGTTCTTCGTGATCGCGGCGGTGGATCACGAGCGTGTTGCTGTTGTGTCCGTCGGTGTAGTGGTGGCGGAAGTCGTCGAGGGCGGTGAGCGCGAGGTGGATGCCGAGGCCGCCGATGGGGCGCTCGGAAAGCGGAAGGTCGGTGCGCGGGGGAAGGCGGTTCGCGCCGGGGTCGAAGCGGGGGGCGTCGTCCTCAAGGCGGATCCAGACGGTGTCCTCGTCCATCCCGCCCGTCACGCGTAACTCGCCTTCGGCGCCGCGGTATCCGTGCATGACCACGTTGGTGGCCAGCTCGTCGGTCGCCAGCCGCAGCCGGTAGGCAGCATCGTCGGGCAGCCCGGCCCGTTCTGCCAGATCCCCCACATAGGCCGCGACGTCCTCGAAGGAGGTGAGTGCGGCGGACAGGCGTAGGGCGTTCATCTGCGCGGCCCGTTCGTCGTCACTCGTCGGTGAGCGTGACGCTGCGGTCGAAGCCGGCCTGCCGTATCGTCCGGGCCACCGACTCGCTCGCCCCCGCGACGGTGATCCGGACGTCGTCGCCCATCTTCTGCCGGGCGAACACGAGGGAGCGCAGTCCCGCGCTCGCCATGTAGGTGAGTTCGTGGGCACGGATGACGACGTGGGTGACGCCGGCGGCCGCTGCCTTCTCGATCGTCTGACGGAAGTCGGGGGCGCCTGCGGCGTCGAGTTCGCCGGCGAGGTTGATGGTCGCGGTGTCGGTCGTCGTGGTGACCGAGACGGTGAAGGCCACGGTGGGTCTCCGTTTCTGTGCGTGTCGTCGGGTGATGCGGGGGTTCAGGCACGGGCGAGCAGGATCACGGTCGAGCGGGTCGCGATCCGGTAGCTGTCGGGGACCGTCAAGGGTGCTTCGTCACCCGGCTCGCGGAAGTCGTAGGGGGATGCGGCCGCGGTGTCGGCGACGAGGTGCCAGGTGGTCCCGGATTCCGGGCGCGGCAGTTGAAGGTCGTGCGCTTCCCAGTGGGCATTCATGGCGACGTAGATCTGCTCACCCTCGGTGGAGCGCATCAGGGCCAGCAGTCTGCTCTCCGGGGACCAGTCGGGTTCCCAGGCCCGTACGCCGTGCCAGCTGATGCCGTCGGGCGAGTGGGCGGCGCTGCGCAGGGCGGGGTGCGCCCTGCGGAAGGTGATCAGGGAGCGCGCGAACCGGTGCAGTTCCGCGTGGGTGTCGCGCAGGCTCCAGTCCAGCCAGGACAGCTCGTTGTCCTGGCAGTAGGTGTTGTTGTTGCCCAGCTGTGTGCGGGCAATCTCGTCACCCGCGAGCAGCATCGGCACGCCCTGGCTGGTGAGGAGGATCGCCAGGGCGTTCTTCATCTGCCGCATCCGCAGCCGGAGGATCTCCGGGTCGTCGGTCGGGCCCTCGGCGCCGCCATTCCAGCTGTTGTTGTCGTTCGCCCCGTCGGCGTTGCCCTCTCCATTGGCCTCGTTGTGCTTGTCGTTGTAAGCGACGAGGTCGTGGAGGGTGAATCCGTCGTGTGCGGTGACGAAGTTGACGGAGGCGGTGGCGCCGCGGCCCGTGTAGAGGTCCGGTGAGCCGGCAAGCCGGGTCGCCAACTCGGCGACCGTGCCGGCGTCGCTCTTGAGGAACCGGCGTACGGTGTCGCGGTACTTGCCGTTCCACTCCGCCCAGCGCCCGTATGCGGGGAAGGTGCCCACCTCGTACAGCCCGGCCGCGTCCCATGCCTCCGCGATCAGCTTGCAGTGGCGCAGGACCGGGTCGTGGGCGAGCTGCTCAAGGAGCGGCGGGTTGGCCAGCGGGGTGCCGTCCGGGGCCCGGTCGAGGATGGCGGCCAGGTCGAAGCGGAAGCCGTCGATGTGGTACTGCGAGACCCAGTGGCGCAGGCAACCGAGGACGAAGTCGCGCACCACGGGGTGGTTGCAGTTGACGGTGTTGCCGGTCCCGCTGAAGTTGTAGTAGTCACCGGCCGGCGTGAGCATGTAGTAGGTGGCGTTGTCGAGGCCGCGGAAGGAGATCGTCGGCCCCCGTTCGTTGCCTTCCGCCGTGTGGTTGAAGACGACGTCGAGGATGACCTCGATGCCGGCCGCGTGCAGTTCCTTGACGAGGGTCTTGAACTCGTCGGCCTGCATGCCGAAGCGGCCCGTGGCGGCGTAGCCGGCCTTCGGGGAGAAGAAGCCGATGGTGTTGTAGCCCCAGTAGTCGAGGAGTGGTTCGCCGGTGACGGGGTGGCTGCGCGGGTTGTCGTGCTCGTCGAACTCGAAGACGGGCATGAGTTCGACGCAGTTGACGCCCAGGTCCTTCAGGTACGGGATCTTCTCCCGCAGGCCCGCGTAGGTGCCCGGGGCCGACACCCCGGAGGAGGGGTGCCGGGTGAAGCCGCGTACGTGCAGCTCGTAGACCACCAGGTCCTCGGCCGGGATGCGCAGCGGCGCGTCGTCGCCCCAGTCGAAGTCGTCGAGGACCAGCCGGGACCGGTAGGGGCAGGGGCGGTCGCGGTCCGGCACGGTGCCCCACTCGTCCCGCCCGGAGATCATCCGGGCGTACGGGTCGGTCAGCACCTTGGACACGTCGAACCGGTCACCGCGCTCCGGGGCGAAGGGGCCCTCGGCGCGGAACCCGTACTCCAGGCTCTCCGCCTCCAGACCGAACACGGTCATCGCGTACACGCTGCCGATCCGGAACGACGGCGGGAACTCCAGTTCGGCCAGCGGCTCCCGTGCTCCGGGCTCGAAGAGCACGAGCCACATCCGGGTGGCACGGTCCGAGTAGACCGAGAAGTTGATCCCACCGGGGACGAGGGTGGCGCCGAACGGCAGCGGGTGGCCGGCTCGGACTCCGTAACCGGCGATGTGGTGCGTGGGGTAGGCGTCGATACGCTCCCGGCTGTCGAGTGACGTCATTGGCCCGCCGCTCCTGGTTCGAGGGACGCCTTGTCGCGAATGTCGAAGAAGTCGAGGAACCCGGTGGAGGACATGACGAACCTGACCTCCTCCGACAGGCCGACCAGGACGGTCGTGCCCTGCCGGCGCAGCGCCTGGCGGTGCACCAGAAGCAGGGTGCGCAGTCCCGCGCTGGAGATGTACGGCACGTGGGTGAGGTCGATGACGGTGGTGCGGTCGGATCCGACTAGCGGCAGGATCCGCTCCTGGAGCGCTGCCGAGGTCACGCTGGTGATCTCGCCCGTGAGTTCTACGACCATGGCACCGTCCACGTCATGGGAGTGGACCTGTACTTCGGCGGTCATGAGTGCGACTCCCGTTCCAGGGAGGGTTCGAGGCGGACACGCACCTTCACCCGCTCCGAGCCACGCTGGGGCAGGCGCACGGTGAGGGCGGCAGCGTCGTAGTCGTCGTGCGAAGAACCCTCGACGTCGACCTCCGCGATGCGCACGGAGCCCGCCGGCAGCAGATCGGGCGCGACGCGCAGCACACCGCCGTCGAGTCCGGACGGGTCCGGCTTGAACCAGAAGTCCATGGGCTTGCCGTGGATCAGCAGGTTGTTGTAGACGGCGGCCAGGTAGCACAGCTCGGCGGAGTGGTACATGGACATCGAGTGGCTGCCCTTGAGCCGCTCGGTGCCCAGCAGATACGGCAGTCCGGAGGCGAGGACGTTGAAGTAGACGGCGCCCTCGTCGTGGTCGAGGAAGAAGGTGTTGTAGAAGGACTCGGCCCGGCGCGCCTCCTGCAGGAAGTCCTCGCGGCCGGTCGTGCCGCGCAGGATGAGATAGGCGAGAATCGCCTGCTCCTGCTGCCACCACGCCTTGCGGTCGTGCCAGGCGAAGCGGTGGAACTTCTGGCCGGCGGAGCGAATCCGCTCGACGACGTCGTACCAGCCGCCGCGCCGCAGGTCGCTGCCGACCGCAGGCATCGACTCGCCGATACCGACGGCGGTGTCGAGGTACTCCGGCTTGGGACGCAGCGAGTGCAGCCGCATCAGATTCCAGGCGATCTTGAGGTTGTGGCCGACGACCGCTCGGTCCTGCTGCCAGCCGTGGGTGGTGTCATGAGACCAGTCGCGGTGGAACCGCTCCTGCACGAACGGGCTGTTCTTGCGGTCGGGGAAACGCTCGACGATGGTGTCGAAGGTGTACTCGAGCATGCGTGCGTACCGCTCGTCACCCGTGGCCAGGTAGAGGTTGATCAGATAGGCCGGGGCGTGGTCGCCGACCGAGTTCCAGTTCTTGCGGTCCTTGTTGGGACCCAGGGACTCGTGGTCTGCGCGGAAGAGGATCGGGTCGACGTGCGAGAAGTAGCCGCCCTGCTCCTGGTCGAGGAAGAACTTGTCGAACAGCCGCAGCGTGGCGTCGGCATCGCTCTTGATCCGCGGATCGGCGGTGACGCGGTAGGTCTGGACGGGTCCCGCGAGCGCGTAGATCTGCTCGTACATGGGGATGGCGTCGTAGTCGTCGGAGAACTCCGAGGTGAACAGCTTCTTCTCGGTCTCTCCGTCCACGCTGAGCCCGTGGTACCAGTAGACGACGTCCTCCTCGGGATCGACGACGCGCATGTGCTCCCGCAAGTAGGCGGTGCCACGCTCGGCGACCTCCAGGTACTCGTCGTTGCCCGTCAGCATGAACGCGGACGCCATGCCGTAGACCAGACGGGAGATGGTGTCGGTCTCCTGGATGTGGCTGGCGGTCTTGTCACCGCCGAGCCTCAGCTGGGTGCGGTACTGCGTGTAGTCCACGGGTCCGTCGCCGAACTGGGCGCGGCGGTAGAAGCCGGCAACGCTCTCCAGCTGGCGTATCCACCAGTCGGTCTCCTCGAACCGGAACGTGCCGGGCCGCCGGCCGGGGAAGACCAGTCGCTTGGCCTCTATACGGGTCGTGCCGCCCTCGGGGTAGAAGACCGCGTAGGCGAAGAGGAAGCGGCCGGGTTCGAGCATCTCGTCGAGATGGGCTCCGGCGTCGGCGTACGGTTCCTCCAGGTTGTGCACGACCTCGGCGGCGACCTCGCCGCCGACGAGGATCTCGAGTTCGCGGTCGTCGGCGGTGGACAGCCTCACGAGCCGGGTCGCGCGGTCGTACGACGTGACGTGGCCGGCGATGGTGTCGGAGAACGTGAAGTTCACCGCGTCGGCCGTCACGGATGCCTCGGATATGCCAGACGTCTCAGACATGGAGTGGGCTGTCCTTTTCGTGTGTGGGTGCCGCGCTGATGGGGGTCGCGTCGACAGCGACCGTTTCCCGGTCGTCCCGGAATCCCTGGCTGACTTCCACGACGACGCCGTCGGGGTCGCGCAGCCATACCGTGCGCCAGCCGGGGACGACGTCGTCGAAGCCGAGCGGGCCCAGGGTCACGTCGGCCGCGTCGCCCATGGAGGCGAGCAGGTCGTCGACGCTGTCGGTCTGGAACGCGATGTGGCGGACTGCGCCGGGTGCGGTGGGGCCGTCGTCGCGGGCGGGAGCGGCCCGCTCCTCGCGGGCCGGGAAGAGTTCGAGATAGGCGTCGCCCCGGCGGAGGAAGACGATCTGCCGGTCGCCCACGGGCACCGCACGGGCCCGGTGGAATCCGAACCAGCGGGCGTAGAACTCCTCGGTCCGCCGCTGGTCGCGGCAGTTGAGGCCGACGTGGGACCAGTGCATCAACGGGCCTTTCGCTGAATGAGCAGGTCGATGAGCCGGCGGGCGAAGAGGTGGTGGTGCTCGCCGGTGCGGGCGGTCAGCAGGTCGCCGTCGAGGACGACGTCCTGGTCCACGTATTCGGCGCCCATGTTCCGGACGTCGCCGACGAGGTTGTTGTGGCAGACGACCTTGCGGCCGCGGACCACCTGGGGGACGGCGGAGGCCAGCCACATGCCGTGGCAGATGATCCCCTTGACGAGATCCGGCTCCGCGAACGCGCGGCGCAGCAGCTCGGTCGCGGGCGCGGGCCGACTGACGTCCTCGCTGTAGCGCAGGCGATCGGCGACCATGCCGGAGGGCACGATCAGCGCGGCGTACTCACGCAGGCGGGCGTCGCTGATGTCCTCGATGCCGCGGTGGACGGTGAACGGGGCCCGGTACTCGTGTCCGGTGAAGGTCAGCTCGGCATTGCCCCACAGCCGGGTGAGGAAGTCGACCTGGACGCCCTCTTCGGCGAACCGGTGGCGGTAGTAGAAGATTTCGGGCTCGTAGAAGTCGCTCTCCAGCAGCACCGCGATGCGGGTGCCGGTCAGCGGCCCGTCGTCGACGGCGACGTCAGGCATGCGGAGCTCCTTTGCGGAGGTCGGCCGGGAGAGGCTCGGCCTTGATGAGGTCGGTCGCCCGCTCGGCGATCACGAGGACGGCGCTGTGACAGTTCCCGGAGGGCACTTGGGGCATGACGCTCGCGTCCACCACCCGCAGGCCCCGCACTCCGTGGACGCGCAGCCGCGGGTCGACGACCGACAAGTCGTCGGTGCCCATACGGCAGGAGCCGGCGTGGTGGTGGTAACTGTCCGCGGTGCGGCGCACGAAGGCCCGCAGGTCCTCGTCCGTGGTCACCGTCGGCCCCGGCCACAGCTCCTGCTTGTTCCACGGGGAGAAGGCCGAGGTGCCGACGATCTCCCTGGCCAGCTTCACGCCCCGCACCAGCCGCTCCAGATCGGACCGGTCGGCAAGATAGTTGGGGTTGACCAGGGGCTTGGCCAGCGCGTCGCCGTGAGCGAGCCGCACCCAGCCGCGCGAGACCGGGCGGACCACTCCGGGCAGGATGCTCACCGTGTGGGGATGCCGCTCGCCCACAGTGGGGTCGAACGGAGCGTGGACGAAAGCGAGCTGGAGATCGGGGCCGGTCAGTCCGGGGGCGGAGGAGGTGAACAGCGCGCTCTCGGAGAGGTTCTGGCGGGGGGCCGGGACCACGGTGCGGGACTCCGTCATGACAGCGGTGAGCACGTGGTTGTGGAAGTTCTCCCCCACTCCCGGCAGCGCCGCCTTGACCGCGATGCCCTGCGCCCGGAGACGGTCAGGGTTGCCGATGCCGGAGAGCATCAGCAGCTTGGGCGACTCGATGGCTCCGCACGCGACGATCACCTCGCGGGTGGCCCGGACCTGGTGCACGCCGGGCCGGAGATGTTCCGCGTGCGCGTCCCGCACCGGGCGGCCTACGGCTTCCGCCGGTTCCGGGCGCTGGAGGTACTCCACTCCCACGCAGGTGTCGCCGATCACGGCGAGCCCGATGGTCAGGGCGCTGGTGCGCAGGGTGAGGTTGGGACGCTCCAGCGCCGGCTCCAAGTAGGAGGCGAGCGCGCCGTGGCGTCGGCCGTCGGCGATGTCCAGCCGGTGCCAGCCGGCGCCCGACATGACCCCGGTGTTGAAGTTCGCAACCCGGGGGAAGCCGAGTTCGGTGCAGGCGTCGAGGAATGCCTCGGAGGCCGGATTCGGGCCGCCCTGCTCCGCGTCGACGCCAGGCCGGGTCGCCAGGCGCCCGAAGTACGGCCGGACGTCGCGGTACGACCAGCCCGCCGCCCCCTGGTGGGCCCAGTGGTCATAGTCCGACGGGTGGCCCCATACGTGCATCATCAGGTAGAGGTTGCTGCTTCCGCCCGGCGCACGGCCGCGCGGTTCACGGGTGATCCTCCCGTTCAGGCCCTGCTGCGGCACGCTGCGGTGCTTCCAGTCGATACGGCCGTCCATCAGCCGGTGCCAGGCGGTGGGGTCGTCCACCTCCGAGGGGATGCGGCTCGCGCCGGCCTCCAGCACGAGGACCCGTACGTCCGGGTCCTCGGTGAGCCGGTTTGCCAGCACACAGCCGGCCGTGCCCGCGCCGACGACGACGTAGTCGAACTCTTCTTTCATCGTTCTCTCCGAGCGTCCCGTCCGGTCTAGCTCTGGGAGAGCACCTGGAAGGGCAGGGTGTCGTGGTAGTTGGCCATGTAGGTGATGAGCCCGTTCTCGATGCGGAAGTAGTTCATGACGTCCGCCTCGATGGGCTTGCCCGACGCACTGCGGGCGGTGATGCGGGAGACCACCGCCGCCTGGTTGCCGTCGACCAGGACGCACAGCGGCTGGTTCTCGAAGGAGGCGTACAGCTCCCCCATGCCGGTCATCATCGAGCGGAGCTTGTCGCGTCCCTCGATCCGGCCCGCGAGCTGCTCGTCCATGAACATGGACTCGGCGAACAGGTCGCACCAGCGATCCCACCGGCCGCTGTTGGCGTAGCGGTAGTAGTGGGCGAGCACTTCACGGGCGGGCATGACGTCCCCGGTTCCCATAGCGTTACCAACTCCTCAGAGGGCGGCAGAGCCCGACATGGGTTCCAGCGCGTCGCAGATGTAGGTCTTGATGAGCGGAACCGCACGGGTGTCGCCGGCCACGACGACCCAGGTCTGCTCAGCGTCGAAGCCGAGCCACTCGCTCCTGGCGGCCGGCGGGTTCCACACCCGGGCCTGCCAGTTGACGTGGACCTGTACGCGGGCGTCGGTGCCGTCGATGACGGCGTGGACGTCGGTGACCTTGTGCTCCTCGTCGAAGAAGCGGTGGCAGACGGCCTTGTACCACTCGGCGAAGCCGGAGTGCCCCCGGAAGGTGCCCTCGGGGAAGCGCATCTCCAGGCCGGCGTCGACGACGAACTTCTTCACCTCGTCCAGGTCGTCGTGACGGTCGAGGGCGGCGTACCACTGCTCCACGAACGTGCGGATCGAACGTGCGGTGAAGTGCCGCATGGCGCACTCCTTGGTGGCCTGGAGGGGATGGTCAGACCTGGAGGTCGACCAGGAAGGGCCCGGTCGCGGCGAGCATGCGCTCCACCGCGTCGGCGGCCCCCTCGGGCTTCTCGACCCGGATGCCGTCGGCGCCCAGGGCGCGGGCGAGGTCGGCGAAGCGGATGTCGGGCCGGGAGAGGTCGAAGGAGGACGGGAAGTCATGCAGGGGGATGTCCCGTTCCTTCCAGTACTGGGCGATGTTGTCGTCGAGCAGCCGGTACTTGCGGTTGTTGCAGACCACGAACTTCGCCGCGATGTCGTGCCGGGCGGCGGTCCACAGGGCCTGGTAGGTGTACATCGCGCCGCCGTCGCCGGTGAAGCCGACGACCGTACGGTCCGGGCGTGCGAGCTTGGCCCCGACCGCACCCGGGATGCCGACGCCGAGCGAGCCGCCTCGGGTGAGGAAGTAGTCGCCGGGCCGGTTGGGGGGCAGGTGCTTCACCACGGTGGGCGAGGAGGTGAGCGCCTCATCGAAGACGACCAGGTCGTCTCCCGTCCGGCGGGCGAGCTCCCGCAGGAACCGCTCCAGTGTCGAGTCGCCGGACGCCCGCTCGCGGATGCACCGGTGCCGCTCTTCACGCCGCGCCGCCAACCGCCCGGCGGCTTCCTGCCGTTGGGCCGAGGCGAGCCGGCGTTCCAGCTCGGCGGCGAGTGCCGCGAGTGTCGACTTGGGGTCCGCGACGATGCCGAGGTCCACCGGGTGGTTCTTGGCGATCTCGTACGCGTCGAGGTCGACGTGGACGATGCGGGCGTCGGGCCGGAACGGGTTGGTGAGCCGGGGGAAGACCTCGGGGAAGACGTACGTGCCCACGATCAGCACGGAGTCGGCGTCCGCCACCACCTCGGCGCTGCGCTCGCCGAACATGTGGCCGAGTTGTCCGCGGGAGAGCGGGTGCGAGGCCGGCATGTTGACCTCGGAGGAGTCCACGGACCAGGCGTCCGCGCCCAGTTGTTCGGCCACGCGCACCAGCTCCGGCTGCGCGCCGGCGAGTCCGACCCCGTCGCCCACCAGGATCAGCGGGCGTCGGCCGGAGGTCAGCAGCTCGGCGGCCCGGGTCACCGTCTCCGCCGGCGGGGTGGAGACGGTGACCGGGAGAGTGGAGGCGAGGACGGGTTCGTCGTTGAGCTCGTCGAGGACGTCCATCGGCAGGGCCACGAAGACGGGGCCGCGCGGCGGCGTCATGGCGATCTTCACGGCCCGGCGTATGACGCGCAGCACGGAGCGCGGGTCGGTCACCCGGGTCGCGTACTTGGTCACCGGGCGTGCCATGGCGACCAGGTCGGACGCCATCTGCGCGTCCATCGCGTCGTAGCGCACGCCCGCGTCACCGGCGATGGCGACCAGCGGCGTGTGCCCGCGCATCGACTGGTAGAGCATGCCGACGGCGTTGCCGAGTCCGACGCCGGTGTGCAGCTGCAGCAGTGCCGGCCCGCCGGTCGCCCGTGCGTAGCCGTCGGCGATGCCCGCGGCCACGGTCTCCTGGAGCGCCAGGACGTACCGGAATCCCGGGTTCTGCTCCGCCGCGTCGAGAAATCCTTGTTCCACGGTACCGGGATTTCCGAACATGACGTCGAGCCCGTCCGCCATGAACTGCTCGATGAGTTTGACGTTTCCTGACCTGCCCGCCACCGAATACTCCTATGCGGTTTCGTGTCGCGCCCGAATACGGAAAAGGAATCGAGAAATCCCTACCAGCCGTACCGGGTGAGGCCCTCTTCCAGAACCTCGACCATCTTCTGGCCGGTGAGGAAGGAGTCGGGCGTGGAACGGCCCGTGATGAACGGGAAGTCGACTATCACCGAGGTCGGCTTTCCGAAATTCCCATGGTACGCGCCGCCGGGCGCGGTCGCGTCGCGGAGGATGTACTCCAGCGGGTACGGCGGCGGTCCCATGACGAAGTCGGTCCCGAGGAATCCGGTGCCGTCCTTGTAGTCGTACTCCTTGCAGTGGCCGGTGACGTGCTTGCCCCGGATGATGCTCGCCCGGTCGTCCCAGTCGCGGGCGAAGGCGAGGCAGGCGACTCCGTAGCACTCGGCGCCGACCGGCTTGCCGGCCCGGACGAAGGTCAGGATCAGGTCGTGGACCCGCTCGTTGTTGGCGAGGTCGACGATGGGGCCACTGCCGCCGACGACGAGCAACGCGTCGTACTCCCGCAGGTCGGCGTCGATTTCCTCGAGCGAGCGGTGGTAGTCCTCCAGCCTGCTCAGGTAGTCGGGCGCGCTGGTGTAGGGGCGCTCGGGGATCCAGCCGGCGAGGCTGCGCGGGTCGTCGAGCCGGCTTCCGCTTTCCACCACACGGCCCAGCTCGGCCACCTCGGCGGTGGTCACCGAACGGCCGAGCGGCGGGTCGATGTACTCCTCGTCCAGGCTCGGCGGGAGGGCGTGGGCGCGCTTCCCGGTGGGCGTCGCGAAGGTGACTCGGTAGCCGCGCTCGTCGAATGCGCTGAGCGGCCCGACCAGTTCTTCGGCCCAGTATCCGTATTCCGAGAGAACGATCAGAATATGCGTCACTTTCCGCCTCCGATGTGCACCGGTTGATGTCCGGTAACGACAGTGAGCCTGCAATGAACCGGCTGTCAACAGGCTCCCGGACCAGTTTGTGAGGTCACCGGGGGATTGGTGAGGTCGCGATCGGTCGGCGTCAAGACTCCCCGGTAACGAACGAGAGTTTGTGAGGTTGCCGCATACCCCTGCCCAGGGCTGGCTAATGTCCCGTCGCCGGATCATCTCCGACAGAAGGCGGAAGAAAAGGATGACGATTCCCACGCGCGAGGAATTCCTCTCGGCGGTGCAGGACGGCGATGCGGAAACGGTCTCCGGACTGCTCGCGCTCGGCGCCGGCCCGGACGTCCGGGACCCGCTCAGCGGACTGACCGCCTTGATGATCGCGGCGGGGCGTGGCAACGCCCCGCTCGTCCGCCGGCTGCTGGCCGCGGACGCCGATCTGCACACCGGGGACTCCCGGGGCGGCGCCACGGCCCTGCACAAGGCGGTTCAGGGAGGCGACCCGGAGACGGTACGCGTCCTGCTGGAGGCAGGCTCCTTCGTGGATGCCGTGGCGCCCACCACCGGTCACACCCCGCTCATGGACGCCCTCTGGTACAAGTGGCCCGGGGTCGTGACCGTACTCCTGGAGCACCAGGCGGGGCTCAACCTGTCGACGCACTACGGCTTCTCGATGCGCGAGCACTTCGAGTACGAGCTGAACGTCAACATTCGCGGCAAGGACAAGCTCCTCGAGGCCGAACGGCTCCTGACGGCGCGGACGCAAGCCGACGAAAGCGCGGTAAGGGCACAGCACTTGATGGCCGCCGTCACCACCGGCAACCTCGATGCCGTGCGACGCCGCCTCGCGGAGGGCGCCGAGGTCGACGCCCGCTACCCGATGGTCAACGGCTTCAACGACGCGCACACCCCGCTGCTGGTCGCCTGCCGCGACGGGCACGAGGAGATCGCCAGGGAGCTGCTCGCCGCCGGCGCCGACGTCAACGCCGTCGAGCCGACCTTCGGCGCGGTGCCACTCCACAAGGCCGTCTACAACGGCCATGCGGGCATCACCGCCCTGCTCGTCGAGGCACACGGCGTCGACCTCGACTACCAGGGCATCACCAACGGCTACACCCCGCTGCACGACGCCCTCTGGCACGGCTACGAGGAGTGCGCCCGGGTCCTGATCGACGCCGGTGCCCGACTGGACCTCGTCGGCCACGACGGCAAGCGGCCCGCCGACATCGCCCGCGAGAGCCTCGGCGCGGACCACCCGCTCACCAAGGCCATCACTCACGCGACCCCCTGACCACCCCGCTCTGCACAAGTCTGACAAGGAGTCACCGTGCTGTTTTTCGTACAGATGAAGTGGAATCACGAGGGCCGCATCTCGCTGGACGAGCTCTGGGAGGTGGAGGCGGAGGAGACGCTCCACGCCAAGGAGACGATCGAGTCCGGCATGGTCGTCGGCATCTGGAAGGTCGCCGCCCAGAAGCGGGTCATCGCCGTCGTGGACTGCGAGAACGCCGAGGAGCTCGACCGTACGGCGCTGGGGCGGCTGCCCATGCGCGAGTACCTGGAGTTCGAGGTGGTGTGGCCGCTGCGCGACTACCTCGGCTTCGCGGACGACGTCAACGCCCGCTACCGGGTCTGACACCCGCACGCCCATCCCCGAGGAGAGACAAGTGATTCACCAGATCATCCTGGCCCACCCCAAGCCCGGCATGTCGGAGAAGGAGTTCCAGCGGTACTGGGTCGAGGAGCACGCGGTGCGCTACGCGTCCCGGATCCCGCAGATCAAGCGGTACTGCGTCAACACGCGGACCCCCCGGTCCGGCGACGGGGCCGACCCGCTGTGGAGCGGGGCGGCCGAGATATGGCTGGAGAACGAGGCGGAACAGCTCGCTTCCCTGCAGACCCCGGAGTTCCTGGAGGGCGCGCGCCGGGACGAGCCCCGCTGGGCGGCCTTCTGGCGCACGGTGGTCCTGGACACGGACGCGCACGTCGTGGTCGAGGGTGCCGGCGCCGACGACCCCACGACCAAGCTGCTCATCCTCGTCAAGCGCCGTGAAGGGCTGCCGCTGCGGGAGTTCCGCGACCGGAGCCTGAACCGGCACGCCCGGCTGGCCGAGAAGATCCCGGGGCTGCGCAGGTACATGCAGAACCACACCCGCGACGCCTTCTACGGGGTGGGCGAGGCCGTGCTGGACGGCGCCTACCAGCTCTGGTTCGACAGCCCGGAAGCCTACGAGGCCGCCCGCGAAACCCCCGAGTTCCGGGACATGCTCGCCGACTTGGCGACCTTCACAGAAGCCCGCTACGTCCACACCCTCCTCTTCGAGGAGCACTGGATCTTCGGCCGTGAGGGAACCCGATGAGCGACCAGGATCTCCGTGACCGCCTCGACATCATCGAGACGTGCACCCGCATGTGCTGGCACACCGACAAGCGCGAGTGGCAGTCGCTGCGTTCGTCGGTCTTCACCGAGAAGGTGCTGGTCGACTACAACAGTCTCAACGGAGGCGAACCCGCCGAGCTGGCCGCCGACGACCTGATCGAGGCATGGCGGACCCTGCTGTCCCCACTGACCTCGACGCAGCACCTGCTCACCAACCACCTGGTGCGGGCCTCGGGTGACGCAGCCGTCGCCACGGCCGACTTCCTGGCCACACACCTGCTGCCCAACGCCCTCGGCGGTCCGCTGTGGACGCTCGGCGGCCACTACCGGTTCACGCTCAACCGCACGCCGGCCGGATGGCGGATCGACGGCCTGACGATGACCGCCGACTGGGCCGACGGCAACCGGAAGATCATGGAGAGGAGCAAGTGATGGCCGGCAATACACGCGAGGTCGCCGAGGAATGGTTCGCTGCGCTTACCGGCGGCGACACCGAGCGGGCCCTGACATTCCTAGCGGACGACATCGAGTGGATCAACTACGCACCGGTGCCCGGCTACAACGACCGCATGCCGTGGATCGGCACGTACCACGGTCCCGCGGAAGTGCTGGACAGCCTCAAGGTCTTCCTCGGCGTGGTCGACGTCGGGGACGAACGGCTCGTGGAGCTGATCGTCGAGGGCGACCGGGCCGTGGGTGTGCTCTACGAGAAGTCCGTGGTCAAGGAGACCGGCCAGACCTTCGAGATCGAGTTCGTCCAGCACCTCACGGTCCGCGACGGCAAGATCGTGCGCTGGAAGTCCTACACCGACCCGTCGCAGATCCTGCGGGCCATCGACGGGAGGGCGGCATGACGTACACCGTGCGCACGGAGCGCGTCACCTTCGACAGTGCCGGGCACCGTCTCGTCGGCACCTTGTACCGTCCCGACGTCCAGGGCCGTGGGCCCGCGGTCGTCGTGGCCGGTTCGTGGACGACCGTCAAGGAGCAGATGGCCGCGCTCTACGCGCGCCGGATGGCCGAGGCGGGGCTGACGGCGCTGGCCTTCGACTTCACCGGCTTCGGCGAGTCCGGCGGCGAGCCGCGCCAGCTGGAGTTGCCGGACCGCAAGATCCGCGACATCCGCGGTGCCGTCACCTTTCTCGCCGGGCACGGGTCCACCGACCCGGACCGGATCGGCGCACTGGGGATCTGCGCCGGCAGCGGCTACGTCGCGGTGAACGCCGCGGAGGACCGGCGCCTGCGCAGTCTGGCCCTTGTAGCGCCGTGGCTGCACGACCCCGAGCTGGTGAGGGAGGTCTACGGCGGCACGGACGGGGTGCAGAAGAGGCTCGACGCCGGCCTCTCGGCGCGGCAACGGTACGAGAAGGGCGAGGCCGTCCCGTACGTGCCGGCTGTCAGCACCACGGACCCCGACGCCGCCATGTTCGGCCCCTTCAAGTACTACCTCGACGACAAGCGCGGGGCGGTGCCCGAGTGGGACAACCGGTTCGCCGTGATGTCGTGGCCCCACTGGCTGTCCTTCGACCCGCACCCGGCAGCCGCCGGCGTCACGGTCCCGACCGTGATGGTCCACAGCCGTGACGCCGCCCTTCCGCAGGGTGCGCAGAAGTTCCACGACGCCCTGGGTGGTCCCAAGCGCATCGTGTGGACCGACGGCACACAGTTCGACTTCTACGACCAGGAGGAGAAGGTCGCCGAGGCCGCGGGCATCGCCGCCCGGCACTTCACCGAAACCCTGGCCTAGGACGGCGGACGGCCGGGGTGCGACAGCGAGCGACGCGAAACCGCCGCACCCCGGCCCCGCCCCGACGGAGGCATCCCACACACATGCCCGAATGCATACACCTCGACCAGATCACCCCTGTGGCCGCCGCGTCGGACGACGGCTGCCAGGAGTGCCTGAAGTCCGGCGACCGCTGGGTCCACCTGCGCAGGTGTCTCAGCTGCGGGCACATCGGCTGCTGCGACTCCTCGCCGAACCAGCACGCGAGCCGGCACTACACCGCGACCGGCCACCCGATCGTCCTCTCCCACCAGCCGGGCGAGTTCTGGGGCTGGTGCTTCCCCGAGGGACTCTTCCTGGAGTTCGACGAAGGGACCTGTCCATGAGTACGACGGTGCCGGGGACCACCGTTGACGAGACGCGCAAACCGGTCATCCTCGCCGTGGACGACGACCCCCAGGTACTGCGGGCGGTCCGGCGGGATCTGCGCAGCGTCTACGCCGACCGCTACCGGATCCTCGGCGCTTCGTCCGCCGGTGAGGCGTTGAAGGTCCTGGACTCCCTGGAGGAGCGGGGACACGACCCGGCGCTGTTCCTCGTCGACCAGCGCATGCCCGACATGACCGGCGTCGACTTCCTGCAGGAGGCGGTGAGTCGTTTCCCCGACGCCCGTCGGGTGCTCCTGACCGCGTACGCCGAGACCGACGCGGCGATCACGGCGATCAACAGGGTGCGGCTCGACTACTACCTCATGAAGCCGTGGGACCCGCCCACCGAGCGGCTGTTCCCCGTCCTCGACGACCTGCTCTCCGACTGGATCGCAGCGTATCGCCCCGCCTATCGTGGCATCCGGGTCGCCGGCCATGTCGTGTCGGCCCGGACACACGCCGTACGGGACTTCCTCACCCGCAACGGCCAGCCGTTCCGGTTTCTCGACGTGACGACCGATCCGGAGGCCCAGAAGCTGGTGGAACAGCACGCAGGGGCAGAGCTTCCGTTCGTTGCCTTCCCCGACGGTGCCGTGGTCGCCGCCCCCTCGAACGCCGAACTCGCCGACCACCTCGGCCTGCCCACCACCGCGTCCCGCCCGCACTACGACACCGTCATCGTCGGCGCGGGACCCGCCGGACTCGCCGCGGGTGTGTACGCGGCCTCGGAGGGGCTCTCCACACTCCTGCTCGACGCCGACTCACCTGGCGGCCAGGCGGGAACCTCCAGCCTCATAGAGAACTACCTCGGCTTTCCCGCGGGGCTGTCGGGCGGCGACCTCACGCGGCGGGCCGTGAGCCAGGCGGGACGGTTCGGCGCCGAATTGCTGTCGCCGGTGGAGGCCGTCGGGCTGCGTCCCGTTGGCCCCGCGAAGATCATCACCCTGGCCGACAACTCGGAGATCAGCGCCGAGACCGTGCTGCTTGCCACCGGGGTGTCGTACAACCGCCTGGCGATCCCGGGTGCGGAGCAGTTCGAGGGCGAGGGGCTGTACTACGGCGCCGCGATGGCCGAGAGCAGTTCCTGCATCTCGCACCACGTGTTCATCATCGGGGGCGCGAACTCCGCCGGGCAGGCCGCGATCCACTTCGCCAAGTACGCGGCGAAGGTCACCGTGCTGGTCCGGGCCGACTCGCTCGAAGCCGGGATGTCCCAGTACCTCGTGGACGAAATACGCCGGACGACGAACATCGAGGTACGGGTGAGCACCCGGGTCCTCGCCCTGCACGGAGACGAGCACCTGGAGCGCATCACGCTCATCGACGACGCGACGGGTACCGAGTCCGACGAGCAGGCGAGGTTCGTCTTCACCTTCATCGGTGCGCGGCCCCGCACCGACTGGCTGGCCGGGGTCGTGGACTGCGACGAGCACGGCTTCGTGTTGACGGGCCCTGATCTGGCGCGCGCCGGCGTGCTTCCTGCCGCTCGGCCGTCGGCGCGCGAACCCCTGTTGCTCGAGAGCAGCGTCCCAGGAGTCTTCGCGGCCGGTGACGTGCGCGCCCACTCGATCAAGCGGGTGGCTTCCGGTGTGGGCGAGGGCGCCATGGCCGTCGCGCTGATCCACCGCTATCGGGCGTCATCGGGCCGGTGACCCGGGGTGCCGCAGGGCTGTCCGTCACAACGCATCGCACCCAGGCCCTGTCAGGCTGACCAGCACCAGTGCCAGCAGCACCACGATCGCCCCGGCGGCGATGAACACGTAGTCCAGCAAGCGCCGTTCCCGGTTGTAAACGACGACGGTGCCCGGGTTGGCCGGGTCGTAGGTGATCAGCAGTGTGTCGCCGTGCTGCAACGGCCGCCGCCTCGTCGGCGCTACGGGACTGACGATCTCCACGACTCGGCCGTCCTCCGTGGTGAACTGGAGCAGCGGGCGTGGTGGCGCGGGATCGTCGTCACGCGAACCCGGGTTTCTCTTCACCAGTGCCCAGACCCGGACGCCGCTCCGTGCGATCCTACGGGTCTGGCGCAGGCTGGTGATTCCGGCAAGCGCCATGAGCCCGCCGCCGCAGGCTGCGAACACCGCCAGGACGACCATGTCTCCTGCGCTCACCTGGCCTTGCCTCCACAGGGCTCGAAGCGGTAGCCGATGCCGGGCTCGGTGATGAGGTAGCGCGGGTGGGCCGGGTCGGGCTCGAGTTTGTGACGCAGGGCCGACATATAGATGCGCAGGTAGTTGGAGTGCTCGTCGTGGCCCGGTCCCCAGATGTCTCGCAGCAGCTGGTGGCCGGTGACCAGCCGTCCCGGATTACGCAGCAGCGTGGCGAGCAGCCGCCATTCCGTCGGGGAGAGACGAACGGGCTCGCCTCGGCCCGAATCGCCTACCACGGTGTAGGCCGGCAGGTCGATGGCGTACTGGCCGACAGTGACGGTCGGAGGTCCGCCGGAGCAGTCCGACCGGCGCAGCACGGCGCGCAGCCGGGCCAGCAGCTCCTCCATGACGAACGGCTTGGTCACGCAGTCATCGGCACCCGCGTCCAGCACCTCGACGACGTTCGCCGGTTCGGCATGCTCCGACAATGCGATGACGGGTATGGAGGACCAGTCCCGCAGGCCGGTGATGACGTCGGTGCCGTCGTCGTCCGGCAGGTCGAGGTCGACGATGACCGCGTCCGGCGGCGTGCGGGAGGCCAGGCTGAGGGCGCTGGTCCCGTCGGGCGCGGTCGCGACGGTGTAGCTCTGCGCGGCGAGACCGACCTCCAGCGCGCGCAGCAGCTGCGGCTCACTGTCGACGATCAGCACGCGTCGCATCATGCCGGCCCATCTCCTTGCGCTGAACGGCTGTTCTCTCGTCCATCGTCACTTCAATCCGGCCAGATCGTGGTTGAGCTGGACGACGTTGACACTTTCCTGACCCAGGAAGCCCAGCGAGCGGCCGTCTATGCGCCGGGCGACGAGGTCGCGGACCGCGGCCGGGCCCAGCCCGCGGGCTTTCGCCACCCGGTTGACCTGCTCGTAGGCGTACACGGGTGAGATGTCCGGGTCGAGTCCGGAGCCGGAAGCGGTGACCGCGTCGTCGGGAACACGGTTGGGCTGGACGCCGTCGAACGCGGCCACCGCGGCACGCCGTTGTTTGATCGTCTTGATCAAGGTGGCGTTGTTGGGTCCGAGGTTGGAGGCGCCGGAGGTGGTCGGGTCGTAGCCCGTGCTCCCGGCTGCGGACGGGCGGGGCTGGAACCACTTGGGGTCGGGTGCCGGCGTGGTCTGGCCCTTGCGCGGCGAGAGGTCGAAGTTCTGGCCGATGAGGGCGGAGGCGACTGGACGTCCGTGGTCCTTGATCATTGATCCGTTGGCCTGGTGCGGGAAGAGGCCCTGGGCGATGCCGGTGACGGCCAGCGGGTAGGCGATGCCGGTGATCACGGTGAAGACCAGCAGCATGCGCAGTGCCGCCAGGTGGTGGCGGATCACGCGGGCGGGAGAACCTGCCACGGGGATCGTCCTCCTTGTCGGTCAGTGCAGTCCGGGGACGAACTGGATGATCAGGTCGATGGCCTTGATGCCGAGGAACGGCAGCACCAGGCCGCCGAGGCCGTAGATCCAGATGTTGCGGCTGAGCAGCGCGGCCGCCGAGGACGGCCGGTAGCGGACGCCGCGCAGGGCCAGCGGGATCAGCGCGACGATGATCAGCGCGTTGAAGATGATCGCGGAGGAGATGGCCGAGGTCGGGCTGTGCAGGCCCATGATGTTGAGTCGGTGCAGGCCCGGGTAGACGCTGGCGAACATCGCGGGGATGATCGCGAAGTACTTGGCTATGTCGTTGGCGATGGAGAAGGTGGTCAGCGAGCCCCGGGTGATCAGCAGCTGCTTGCCGATCTCGACGATCTCGATGAGCTTGGTCGGGTTGGAGTCGAGGTCGACCATGTTGCCGGCCTCCTTGGCGGCCGACGTACCGGTGTTCATCGCCACGCCGACGTCCGCCTGGGCCAGCGCGGGCGCGTCGTTTGTACCGTCACCGGTCATGGCGACCAGCTTGCCGCCGGCCTGCTCCCGCTTGATGAGGGCCATCTTGTCCTCGGGGGTGGCCTCGGCGAGGAAGTCGTCGACGCCGGCCTCCTCGGCGATCGCCTTGGCGGTCAGCGGGTTGTCACCCGTGATCATCACGGTGCGGATGCCCATGCGGCGCAGCTCGTCGAAGCGCTCGCGCATACCGTGCTTGACGACGTCCTTGAGGTGGATGACTCCGAGGATCCGGGCGCTCTCGCCCCCTCCCTGCCGTACCACCTCGCCAACGACCAGCGGCGTGCCGCCCGTGGCGGAGATGCCGTCGACCAGCGGGCCGACCTCGTCGGTGGGGTGGCCGCCGTGGTTGCGGACCCAGCGCATGACAGCGGTGGCCGCGCCCTTGCGCAGCGCGCGGTTGGCCAGTTCGTCGTCGAGGTCCACCCCCGACATCCGGGTCTGCGCGGTGAACGGGACGAACTCGGCGTGCGCCAGCTCGCCCTCGGACCGTGCCCGTAGCGCGTGACGTTTCTTGGCGAGGACCACGATCGAGCGCCCTTCGGGGGTTTCGTCGGCGATCGAGGACAACTGGGCGGCGTCCGCCAACGTCTCCAGGTCCACGCCGCTGACCGGCAGGAACTCGGCAGCCTGCCGGTTGCCCAGGGTGATGGTGCCGGTCTTGTCCAGCAGCAGGGTGTTGACATCGCCCGCGGCCTCCACAGCACGTCCGGACATGGCCAGCACATTGCGCTGCACCAGCCGGTCCATCCCCGCGATGCCGATCGCGGCGAGCAGCGCGCCGATCGTGGTCGGGATCAGGGCGACGACCAGCGCCACCAGGATGACGATGGACTGCTCGGCGCCGGCGAAGACGGCGAAGGGCTGCAGGGTCACCACAGCGACCAGGAAGACGATGGTCAGCGAGGCCAGGACAATGTTCAGCGCGATCTCATTCGGTGTCTTCTGCCGGTCCGCGCCCTCCACCAGCGCGATCATGCGGTCGATGAAGGTCTCGCCGGGTTTCGAGGTGATCCGCACCACGATGCGGTCGGAGAGCACCTTCGTCCCGCCCGTCACGGCGGAGCGGTCGCCGCCCGACTCGCGGATCACCGGCGCCGACTCGCCCGTGATCGCGGACTCGTCCACGCTCGCGATGCCCTCGATCACATCGCCGTCACCGGGGATGATCTCACCGGCCTCGACCACGACGTGATCACCGAGCCGCAGGTCGGTCCCCGGCACCTCCTCGGTGACCTCCGGTGCGCCGGGCTGCCCTTCACGGAGGACACGGCGGGCCATGGTGTCCTTCTTCGTCCGGCGCAGCGTCTCCGCCTGCGCCTTGCCGCGCCCTTCCGCCACCGCCTCCGACAGGTTGGCGAAGACCACGGTCAGCCAGAGCCAGACCGTGATCACCCATGCGAAGACGCTCGGGTCCCTGATCGCCGACAGCGTGGTCAGCACGGCGCCGACCTCGACCACGAACATCACGGGGTTCCTGACCATCAGACGTGGGTCGAGCTTGCGCAGCGCGTCGGGGACGGAGGCGAGGAGCAGCCTGGGCTCCAGCATTCCCGCAGAGATCCGATGCGGTTCGGCCTCCGGCGGGCCCTTCGGCGCCGTGGTTTCCAGGGTCGTGGTGGGCATCAGTGCAACCCTTCCGCGAGCGGCCCCAGCGCGAGCGCGGGCAGGTAGGTGAGGCCGACAACGATGAGGATCACGGCGGACAGCAGGCCGACGAACTGCGGCCGGTGGGTGGGCAGTGTGCCCACCGTGACGGGCACCGGCTGCTGCGTGGCGAGCGATCCGGCCAGCGCCAGCACGAACACCATCGGCAGGAAGCGGCCCAGGATCATCGCAAGCCCGAGCGCGGTGTTGTACCAGACGGTGTTGACGCTCAGCCCGGCGAAGGCAGAGCCGTTGTTGTTGGCGGCCGAGGTGAAGGCATAGAGCACTTCGGAGAAGCCGTGCGGACCGTGGTTGAGCATCGCCGCCCGCTCGCCCGGCAGCGCCATCGCGATGCCGGAACCGACCAACACGATCGCCGGGGTGGTGAGGATGTACAGCGAGGCGTACTTCATCTCCCGACCGCGCAGCTTCTTGCCCAGGTACTCGGGCGTGCGACCGACCATCAGGCCGCCGACGAAGACCGCCACGACGGCCAGGATCAGGATCCCGTACAGGCCGGACCCAGTGCCGCCGGGCGCGATCTCGCCCAACATCATGTTGAAGATCGTCATGCCGCCGCCGCCCGGCGTGAGCGAGTCATGAGCCGAGTTGACCGCACCGCACGAGGTCAGCGTGGTGGACACGGCGAACAGGGCCGAGGCCCAGATCCCCAACCGCTGCTCCTTGCCCTCCATCATCCCGCCGGCCGCGTGCCCGGCCGAACTGCTCACGCTATGCAGCTCGTTGGCGGTGACGATGGCCACCGACGCGGCCCAGATCAGCGCCATCACGGCGACGATCGCGTAGCCCTGCCGCTTGTCACCGACCATCGTGCCGAAGGTACGCGGCAGCGAGAAGCCGATCACCAGCAGCAGGTAGATCTCCAGCCAGTTGGTGAACGGGTTGGGGTTCTCGAAGGGGTGGGCGGAGTTCGCGTTGTAGAACCCGCCGCCGTTGGTGCCCAGCTCCTTGATGGCCTCCTGAGAGGCAACCGGACCGCCCGGGATTGACTGGTGCTGCCCCGCGATGGCGGTGATCGACTGGAAGCCGTGGAAGTTCTCGACCGTACCCGCGGCGACCAGCACCATCGCCATGACCAACGAGATCGGCAGCAGTACCCGCAGCACGACCCTGGTGAGGTCCTGCCAGAAGTTGCCGACCCGGTCGGTCTTCTTACGGGTGAACCCGCGGATCAGGGCCGCGACCACGGCGATCCCGACCGCCGCCGAGACGAAGTTCTGCACCGCAAGACCCGCCATCTGCACCAGATGCCCCAGGGCCGACTCGCCCGAGTAGGACTGCCAGTTGGTGTTGGTGACGAAAGAGGCGGCGGTGTTGAAGGACTGATCGGGACTGATCGGCTTCATGCCGAGGGAGAGCAGCAGATGGTTCTGCAGCCGCAGAAAGCCGTAGAGGAACAGCACCGAGACCACGGAAAATGCAAGCACGCTGCGCAGGTAGCCGGACCACGTCTGCTCCGAGTCCACGTGCACGCCGCCGACCCGGTAGACCAGGCGCTCCGACCGCCAGTGACGGGTGGAGGTGAGGACATGGGCCATATAGTCGCCGAGCGGGCGGAAGGTCAGGGCCAGCGCGCCGACCAGGGCGATGATCTGCAGCCAGCCCGCGAGAGTGGCGTTCATGGAGAACCTCTCCAGCCACGACCGTTCGGGGCGAAGCTAGAACTTCTCGGGGAAGATCAGGCACAGGACCAGGTAGATCACCAGACAGACGGCGACGACCAGGCCGACGACGTTCTCCACGCTCACAGCCGGTTCACTCCCCTGGCGACCAGTCCGATCAGACCGAAGGCGACGATGACGAGAACGATGAATCCAAGGTCCGGCATGTGTGACACCCCCGTAGCGATGACGGAAAGGGACCGCTCGGCCAGGCGTGGCGACGCGATGCGGAGGCGCCGAGGCGCGGGGCGGTGTCGGTGGAATCCGGCTTCTTCAGCGAAACGCTGCGACGCTGGGTCCGCCAGCCTCGTTAGCGGGAGTTTGACACTTTCAGCCACTCCTTTAACGAATTCCTGACACACCGCCTCCGCCAGTCGGTGCGGTCCACCCGTGTGTGGGCCTATCGCCGCTCCTCCGAGTGTCCCGTCTCCTGCGAGACCACCGGGAAGTCGGTCAGCTGGCTGTAAATGCCCCACAGATCCAGCTGGGCCCACTGCCCCGTAACTCTGCCCTCCCTGATCTTGACTATACGGATGGCCTGGAACGAGATCCGGCGCCCTGTCGCCGGCACACCCAGAAACTCCCCGACGTGCGTAGCCTCGACGCGGAAGCGAATCGTGACGGCGTCCCGTCCCTCGACCACGTCTTCTTCGTACATTTCGAGGTCGCGCCAAGGCTTCACCATGTTCTTCACGTAATGACCGACGGCGACCTGGAAGTCGGTGAGCCAACCGGTCAGCCCGAGGCATTTCTCCTTCCATCGATCGGAGTCGATGAGCCGGGCTGCTCCTTCGGTGTCCCCGGCCAGCAGAAGACTGTTCCACGCGCGATAGATCTCCAGCGGTGAGACATCACGCCGCGTTTCGATCCGCTTCTCATTCATACTGCGACCCTTCTTTCCGTACTGATGCAGGCCGACAACCCATCAGACGAACTACCAACCGGACCCCCGCAGCAATCGCATACCTCACAAACTGTCATGCGGATCGAGGTCCGAGCCGGTCCGCCTCTGCACAGCGGAGACGAAAAGGACGCGTAGGTGGCTCGGTCCGCTCAACGACTCGCGTGCGACGAGCAGTTCCGAGGCGTTTCCTCTCCCCGGGACATCCGTTCGCGGAGGTGCCGTGGCCGTCGCCACCCCTTTCGGCTCATCGTCGTAAGGACGGCGACAAGAACGGTCACGACCGCTTGAGTACACGGGTGGCGGCCGGGTTGGATCGACAGCGGAAGCGGCGGATCCAGCGGCTGGTCTCGCCGTCGGCGGGGCCTGGACGAGCCCCGTACGCATGCCGCGCGGAGGCTGGTGGGGGCGCAGGTGGCCAAGCGTATTGAAGTCGTCGTCGACAGGGCCTTCGCCGCCGCCATCGCCCTGATGATCCTGGTCGTCCCCCTGCCCAGGGACTCAGGCCCCGAGTTGACCGAGGCACTGGCGCACCAGTGGCCGTACTACCTCACCTACGTCGTGAGTCTTCTGGTTCTCGGGGCAATGTGGATCAACCACCACGACCTCTTCGCCGAGGTCCGGAGGACCGACCGCACCCTGATCCTCCTCAACCTACTTCTCCTCATGGTCGTCGCTGCAGTGTTCTGGTCAACGGGCTTTCTGGCTGGCCGGCTTCACGCAGGCCGGGAGGCGACGGACGCCGCCCCGCTCTACGGCATCCTGGTGACAGGCGGCCGGCATGCCGGACCGGTCCACAGGCCCAGCAGATGCCGCGCCGGCCCGCAGGTCCAGTGGTAGCGCCGGGCCTTGGGCGATGTCGGACGCAGCGCAGGAGAACCGGGAGTTCTATGGCCTGCTGGGCTTAGAGGAGGTCATGAACCTCGGCAGGATCATGACGCTCGCCTCGCCGTCCGCTCCGGCGGCGCAGGTCAGCTTCAACAGTAACTGAATAGGCCAGTTGGCGAACAAGGCGCCAGAGGCCACCCGGGGATGCTGACCGGATGTCGCGGTTTTGTCCGAGCATGGCTGACAGCCTCCGGGGCGCCGGGCCGGCTGTGCCCACGGGAATGCCGTGCCATCGGGAATGCCGTGCCATGGGGCGGCGCGGTGAGACACAACTCAGTAGAGGCCGTCGGGCCAGTGCGGGTCGTCCCAGCGGGCGTCCCCGGTGAGCCCTATCAGGCGTACCTGGTGGAGCAGTTCCTCGGGCATGAAGCTTCCCCGTGATCTCGGACACGTAATGGCTATGCCGCGAGGGTGTGTTGATGCCGCTGCCTGGTCTCAGCCGGGGTGAGGTAGCCGAAGA